>CBDURE010000133.1:0-9731 GCA_965369605.1 uncultured bacterium | reverse complement strand
TTGCAAATGCAAAAATATTTCCCCCCGCTCGCGGGGGGATTAAGGGGGGGATGAGGTATAAAACAACCTTTCCCGAAATCCTCTTAAACCCTCTGCTATTTATCCTATCAGATGTTCAAGCACAATTCTCGACCACCCCTCCATGCTGTCTTTGCGCGACATCAATGTGGGAATATCGCACCATTCGCCTGTCATCTTGTCTGTTTCACGAATTCCAATCTCGCCATCCGGGACATTCATAATATATATCATCCCCGCATGGACACATGCCACCGGGTCGATTCTGGAATAAATCCAGCCTTTAAACGCAAGCTCATAGGAATCCGGAAGGAACAGCTCTTCCTCAAGTTCACGCATCAATCCTGCGGATAATGGGTCAGATTCCTTTTCATCGATTGGATTAATGTGTCCGCCCGCTCCGAGTGAATACAGGTTATGAAGACGTTTCTCGCCCTGTGTGTTCAATCGCTTAAAGAGAAAGAACTCGGTTTTAGGTTGAGTCCTGCAAATCACAACATAAGGAATAATCTGGCGGAAAGACTCATCATTCTCAGCTTTTTCCCGCGCGATAAACGATGCTTTCCGTTTGATTTCAATCAGTGTTTCAGCGCTTGAACGAAAGAAATCCTCGCCATCGCCCAGGATGGTTTTGAATATATCATCCGGCGCTACAAGCACCTGCTCCGAGTTGAATTTGTCGTTGGTTGATTTTTTTGGGGTTGTTGTCATGGCGCGGTGATTATATCACGCAGCTATTATCCCGGTAAATCAATATGTGAATAATCCATGGAGTTTTGCATTTCAGGCACTTGACAATGGTATTATCAAGGAGTCTGACACCTAATTTCAGGTGGAATTACGCATTAAACATATAGAAGTCAGGCGTCCCTACATTAGGAGACTCAAGGAGTCTGACACCGGATTTCCCCGGATTTTTCGTACTGCCGGACAAAAGGCATGTAAAAAATATCAGTATAACCTATGAAAAACGTAATCATCGCATCAAAAATAAGTGAAGGACAATGAAAAGATAAAAACGCAAAAAGCATTTGGAGCCGGGAGGCAGTTATGATATTCGTATCAGAAGATGCAGTTGAAAAAGTAAGCGATGAGCTAAACAGCAGGAATTATGATCTCAAAGCTCTTTTCAAGGACATCAAGAAGGAAAACCCACGAATTGCAGAGTATATCCAGGTGCAAGCCCAGAAATCCAGAAATTCGCTTGAAATAATTGGCACTGGAATTGTTGTCTATCTTCTGCTGAAGAAGCAGTTTGAGATGGATGATAATTTCGATGGCGGCGGCGAGCTTGAGGATTTCCTTCGTACACTATCTCCTGAAGATCTTTTGAACCTGGAAGATTAAACAAGTCACGAATCTCCTCCTTAGATATGCAAGGCCTCCCAACACGGGGGGTCTTGCGCTTTTTTCCACACATGATTTTTTAACTCATTGCTTTTTCTACGGCAGTATTTACTGACTCAATAATCCGTTCATCGCTGAATTGCGAACTATCTCTATGCTGCCTTGTAGGAAAAGCTTCTCTTAAATTCTTCAAGATTGATGTTAATCCATGTTTATCTGGATATTTCTCTAATGTAGAGATCGCATTTCTAAGGGCGAAAAAAATTCTTTTGTCACGAACAATTCCAGGTCTTGAGGCAATTCTGAACCAATCATCCCATCTTCTTATCCATTTTACTTCTGACCATTTGAATTCACTGATTTCGTAACACAAAGTTAAGTGATCTTTTCTCCTTTGCCTTTTTTCTGAATAAGGAACATTATCAGTTGAACCTTTCGGTCTCATTGTATCAGGAAGGTATTGCCAAACTGCATCCCAAATTATCCCACTATCTACATCTGCTTTCAGTATTAAATCGTTATTGTCAACTAACTTTCGAATTTTTTGCCCAAGGGTGTAGAAGCGTTTCATAACGCCTCTTGTGTTTTTTGTTTTCATAAAAACTTCTTCGGTAATATCTAGGATTTCGGTTTGAAGGATTTTATCTAATTGTTCAGCTCGTTCCCTGTCTTGCTTTGTGAGAGCACCTGAAGGTTGGAATGTTTTTAAATCTTCAAACGAATCACCTATTTGGATTCTCTTTATCACAATAACAGCCATCTTCTATTCTCCGTTGAGGACTTTCCATCTAATATTTGAAATGTAACGAACTGCTTCGAAATATGCATTCTTTGGCACGCCTTCACGTTCTATCCCTTTTCCTTTAGCTCCTAAAATGTTCTCGAAGTCTAACGGATGATAGTCTGGTTTACCGTCTTCTTTATCTGGACGATCAAGCACAAAATAAATAGCAGCTTCAAGCAGAATTTGAAACAAATAATCCTGCAATTTATTTTCATCTCCTTCTACAAACCTATAAGCAGGATGCGAAGTATTATAATATACTACAGGCGAATTATTAATAGCACCAGAGGTTAGCCACTGCCTTTTCTGATTTGGTTCTGGGAATTCAGGAAGTGGTTTGGGGTCAAATGGACGTCGTAGTGTCGGATTTGTTTCTACCCAAAATCTTTTCGAAACCCGATCTATGCGATCACCTGTTTTTTTATCAAACATCGCAGCACTAAGGCGATATTCACCTTTTTCAGAAAAGCTCCCTTTATCGATTTCTATATTAAAACAGTCAAAATCTATTTGTTGTTTTGTGTTTAAGCTAAATGGATCAGTTATTAAAAGCTCTTGTACAATGGAGTCACCACGAAAAACATGGCATTGAATATATAAATTTCTATCCATATCTGATGGATTGAAAGCACAAACACTTACACATTCGAATTTCTGTCCCCAATTTATGCGTGGTGCGATTTCAGGTTCCGGAAACGATATTCCTTCGATTGATATTCCGATTTCTTTTGGTGATTTGGTTCCACCATTTCCTCTTGGTTTGACTTTACCGCCTTTTGCGCCAAACAAGTCTAGATCGCGAGCATGTTTCAATAATTCTCTTATAGCAAATTCTTCTGCGTTTGATTGATGTCTCTTTTTTCGTTCCCGAGGATCAACATTGAGTCCTAATTTCTTTTTGCCAAATTCTTCAAGCTGTTTTGAGATATAATTTTTAATCGCTTTAGGAAGTCGTTTTCGCCACTTTAGATCATAATGATTGGGGTTCTGATTTTCTCCTTTCCTGAGCTCCCTATCTAACTCTTTATCAAACTCAATATAACCTGTGACCTGTTCTCTAATCTTAGTAGGTGCTGAATCCATTTGTAAAGAAGTAATTTTCATCCCATTGTGAATAATTGCAATGCCCTGTATTTCTTCAGGTATTTGCTCTTCCTTAAAGTAAACGGCATGAAATCTCTTTATACGGAAATTATCCCCGGTAGAAAGTCGAATTTCCTTCTCTTTGAAATCTCTACCTAGGTTCCAGACTTTGTAGTCTTTAGTGTCCTTAGTTGGTAAAGGGTAAAGGTTAGGGAGATTTATTTCATTGAACTTGTTGAAGTAACTGACAGTAAAAATAGCTTGTTTCTTTTCAATTGCGCGAAACCAAGTTTCTTGTATAGCCCTAATAAACTCACCGCTTACTAGTTGAACCATTAGCTCATCTTTTGGGTCCACAATGATTATGCGAGTTCCAACATTGCGCAAAGGTTCTAATCCACATAATTCTCGAATCATTAACTTAGCTTTATCATTTTCCCAAGCTATTACCGGACAATCGTTTTCAGTCGCTTGCGTTGCACCTAAGCGATAAATTCCATCATCTCGAAGAGTATCATAATACATTTTATAGTTCTTTGACTCACAAAGGAAAACGAACTTTCCCTGTCCTCTAGCACCTATTGAATCAGGATCTCGTTTTGTAAAAGCAAGGGATTCAAATCGAGCCCAATGGTGATCACTAGGAAGGTTTGGAGTATAGTCTTCGGCATTAAGTATTGGTCCCGTAAGTCCACATGTGTTTGAGTCAGTCATTGTGAAGAAGTCGCCCTTGTCATTTCCTATCAGTTCAAAGTCCATTTTAAGTGGTTTATTTCCTTTTCTAGCGTCCCATGCATTTTGAATTGCATCTTTTTGAATACCATGTGGGATTCCAAAATCATACGAATCTACAATGTTGTCAAATAGACCAATGTAATTAATGGCACGTTGTCTACCTTGTTTGAAATCAAGCATTTCTTATTCCTCCGAACTGTTTATATTAAAATAAATATCAGAATTAACACCTAGTTCATATGAAACCCGAATGCCATCTCTTACTCTTTTCACTAAACCAAGTTCAGCCATCCTTGATATTACTCCCGATCTCTGAGTTGCGATAAAAGATGCGTTAATGCTACGATTTTCTGGTATGTTGCGGCTAAGAATATCATCGATTTTTTCTGGCGTGTTCAACCCCTGCCTAATCGTATTAATTATTATGCCAAACGCAGAATTCTCAACAGGCAGATGCTGAATTATATGATTTATTAAAAACTCAATCTCATCATCTGTGAATCTTTTATCAGGATTGTCTTGATTGCTATCTAGAACAGGATTTGGTAAAAGAGCGAACTTCAATCCTGATTCGGAAAGATTAATTAGTGAAGGCTTTTCCGCAGTACAACTTATAAATTTATATTCAAAAGGCAGACCGGTGACTATACCTTTTTTACTTATGTTTGCGACAAATTGGTTTGCATAACGAAGTCGACTCTTTTCATTACTTGCTCCCAATGAAGGGAATGCAATTGACAGTTTTGCATCACGTGAGAGATTTTCTTTCTTGTCATGCTGTGTTAAGTACTCACCAAGCATTGCAGCTTCTTCCGCGATATGCCTTGCACCTTCATTCAAAGGAATTCCTTCAGGCGAATCTTGTAGAAAGTGCGCAAGTGCTCTGCAGCTAGCTTTTAATGGGAGAAGCTTATTGAATTGCCCAAAGATCCATTTATCAATAGGAATATCCTTCGTCATTTCGGTATCAGGCTTTGGTATATCGATTGGCATAATCGTTTTACCATCAAGTTTTTTTAGTCTGAAAATCATTGGAATTTCGACAACTGTTTTTTCTAAATTAGTACTCTTTTCTGTTTCTTTTCTCGATTTGGCTCCCAAGCTGTGCAATATTCCTGGAATAATTTGTTGGGTACTGCTTGCCCTCGAATAAGAACTATGTTTGGCCGTATTTTCATTACTTATGATAATAGAGCCTTCCTTTTCCAAATCATTACACAGTACATAAAGACTGTTGACAGCAGATGAGAGCGCCTCACTATAGTTGTTATAATGTCCCGATCGTACCAAAGAATCTAGCATATCTTTAACTTCAGGTTCACAATTAAAGCAAATAATCATAATGCAGAGCACCTCGCTGGTTTAATGTAATCATAATACTACATAACGGATTTACTGTCAAGAGGCTTTCTTGAAATAATAATATAACGCTAGATAGTGTATAGTATTCTATTTTTAGTGTTGACTGTTTATTTCCCAAACACTTTGCGGGGCTTCAGAATCAAATTGTCGTTTTCATGTTTAAGCAAACCAATGCCAATGAATCCATCAGGACTGTAAACCGCAATATCCGCATTTAGTGGCATATCCGCCGGTGGGTCGATATGACGTTTCATCCCATGATTAAACAGCGATGACTCTTCCTCATCGATTTCAATCCGTGGAAGAATATCCATAGGAAAGTCAAGAGGATTCATCCGGTTTTCAAAAACCGCATCCGTGCCGTTTTGCTCTATCCAGTCGAGGTCGATTGCATCCTCGATTTTAAACGCCCCGACAGACGTTCTTACCAGTTCATCCAGATGTCCGACCGTTCCTATTTCACGCGCGATATCTCTTGCCAGCGAGCGGACATAAAATCCGCTTGAACATTGCACATATAGGCTGACAGTTTCATCATCGATTTTATCCAGTTTCAAAGCGTAAACGGTAACCTTACGGGCGGGAGGCTCCTCGGTTTCACCCCGGCGAGCTTTGACATAATAACGCTCGCCATCCTTTTTTAACGCGCTGACCACTGGAGGAACCTGCATGATTTCACCTGTAAATGCAGGCGTTATCCCATTAAGCAAATTATTGTCGAATCCGGGAATCTCTTTTGTTTCCGTTGTTTCGCCATCGGCATCGAGTGTGTCTGTAAGTTTGCCAAGCCTGATTATCCCTGTATATTCCTTGGGATGCATCAGGATATATTCAGCCAGACGGTTTGCCTGCCCTATTCCGATCACAAGCACACCGGATGCCATCGGGTCGAGAGTGCCCGTATGCCCGATTTTATGGCGCGTGTTCACATTTAAAAATCGTTTCAAACTTCGGACGATATCGTGTGATGTCGGTCCGCGTGGTTTGTTTATATTTAGGAATCCATTGATGTTCATGATGGTAAGAGTATAGCAATATCCCGGCAAGGGGATGCCGGGTTTATATATTAAACTTGGCTTGCAGAGAGAACCTATGAATTTGTAACCCGGTGTCCCTTCACCGGGGCTTTGCGTGAGATAGCCATCTGTTTTCCCGGCAAGGGGATGCCGGGTTACAAGCAAACCGTCTTGAGTATGAAGAAGATTATAATCGTAAGCCCCGCAGTAAACGGAATTGTGTAAACCCAGCTTTCCACTATTTTACGAACGACACCCAAATCCAGCGCCTTCATTCCACGCGCGAACCCGACACCGATAACCGCTCCGACAAGCGTGTGTGTAGTTGAAATGGGCAATCCCATCTGGGAGCAGATAAGGACTGTGGTAGCGGCACCGAATTCAGCCGCGAATCCGCGGCTTGGCGTTATGCTAGTGATTTTTTCGCCGATTGTTTTAATTACACGCCATCCCCAGATTATGATTCCCGCGCCGATGAAAATTCCCCCGCCCATAAGAAGCTCGATCTGAACTGGAGTTTTGGCATCGATGACTCCATGTTGTATTGCCTCAACTACCGCGGAAACAGGGCCAATAGCGTTTGCAACATCGTTTGCGCCATGGGCGAAAGCGACATAACACGCGCTTGCCACCTGCAGTTTCGCAAATATCTTTTCAACAACTTTGAACTTTTGCGTTCGTGTAACTTCATCATCCGAGACTGGAATTTTGCTCATCCAGAGTTTTCCAAGAAGATAAGCGATTATCGCGCCTGCGACGGCAAATACGAATGTTGACCACCACGGCAGAAGAGCAGTCGGGTCGGATTTGCTTTGAATCAGGTGCAGGTGTTTCAAACCTTTATAAAACAGCGACAGGATTATTATCGCGACAGTGCCGCCTATTATCCATGGTACCCACCGCTTTGCAGCTTGAATTGGCTTTTCTGCAAAGAAGATTAATCTGATTATCACAAGGAAAACAAGCGCTGCGATAACCCCCCCGCTGACTGGTGAAATAACCCAGCTCGCGACAATTTTAAGAGTAACTATCCAGTTTACAGCTTTGACTCCGTGAGTGATTAAACCGAAACCGAGAATTGCTCCGATGATTGAATGAGTTGTTGAAACAGGCCAGCCGAGATAAGTGGCGATATTAAGCCAGATTGCGGATGCCAGAAGCGCGGCAAGCATACCAATAATGAAGATGTTTATGTCAGTGAAAATTGCAGGGTCAACTATTTTCCCGCGAACCGTACTTGAAACGTTAGGGCCTACAAGGTACGCGCCGAGGAAATTCATTATCGCCGCAATCCACATCGCATACTTGAGCTTAATCGCTTTCGAACCGACAGAGGTGCCCATTGAGTTGGCGACATCGTTTGCGCCGATGTTCCATGCCATGTAGGCACCGACAGCAATTGCAACCCAGAGTGCGTATGAAATATATTCCAATTCGGTTTCCTCTAACCGGTCAGTAGTGGTTCAAAGCAAAATATAATCAGGTTGACAGTGTTCCTCTAATCATCTTGCCTAATTTCTCGGAGCCATTTGCTATTTTCGCCAGTGTGATAATTATATGAGTCCACATGAAAATCGAAACCGGTTTTTCTTTGTCCTCAAGTTCAAAGAGTTTTTGGGAGAGTTTATATTGGCGTTTGTCGGACTCCCATTCAACGAGCCCGAGAACATCGACCATCTTTAAAACCTCTTTTGCCTCATGTCCTCCAAACGAAGTTGCCTCAAGATTGCCAAGTTCAGCGACAATCTCCATCGCCAGATCAACAACTTTTATGACGCTTTTGAGAAAAGCGTCGAGTTCCGGTTTTAATTCATCGGGAACAGTTGTCTTGCGGATCGTCAGAATGTATCCAAGGTCCTCGGCAATATCAGCGATATTATCCTGCGCGGACAGAATACTCAGAAAGTCCTTTTTATCCATCGGCAGCATGATATTGTGCGGGATGTTGTCGCGGATTTCCGTTTTAATCTGGTCCGCCTCATGTTCGAGTGCCCAAATCTCCTTGGCTATTTCCTTTACGCGTTCATGATCGTTTTCATAAAGAGCCGCAAACATCTCAGGAACCTTGTCAACACATTCCTTAACTTTGGACATGTGTTCTTCCATCGGGCCAAGCGGTGATTTTGCAAAGAGTTGAAATATGGATCGCATTACTTTCATCCTCCCTTCAAGATGAGAAAACGCAACATTATATGAATAGATACTTGTGGATGTCTAACAGAATTCTAATAATATTCTAACAATTCATTTTACAATAACCTTCGCCTGAGCCAGTTCGAAAAAGCATCGATTGTCATCACAAGCACTAGAATCGTGAAGATTATCACCGAAACTTTTTCATAGGCGTAATAATCCATGTTTGTTTTAAGATACTGCCCGATTCCACCCGCTCCGACAAGGCCCAGCACCACTGCCGCACGGATATTAATCTCGAACCTGTACAAAAAATACGATATGAAATAACTCGAAACCTGCGGAATTACAGCCCATCGTATTACCTCCATCCTTGACGCTCCCACGCTTTCGAGCGCCTCTACCTGTCCCGGGTCGACATTTTCAATTGCCTCACTGAAAAGTTTCCCCAACATGCCTATTGAATGAACCGCCATCGCCAACATTCCGGGAAACGGCCCCAGTCCGACCCACGCGACAAAAATAAGAGCGAACACAAGCGTATCGATTGCGCGGACGGCGTTGAAGAAAAATCGCACGATGTAATATGTCCACGCAGGAGCTGTGTTTCTGGCGGCGAGAAAGCTCAACGGAAATGCTACAATCACACACAGAGTTGTTCCCACGAGGGCGAGCTGTATTGTAAGAAGCGTTTCATCGAAAACCCTTTTAAGAATTGTCATATCCGGCGGGAACATGCCACTGAGAAAATTCAGCATTTTGTCCGCGCCATCGATAAGGGAGCCAAAAGAAAACTCCACTGCCTTGAAAGACCAGGCGTAAACAAAAATAGCTATCAACGCCGATATTGTCAGGACGGATATCCTGAGATATGTCAGGGGATTTGGAGGTATATCATCCGCTTTCAACGGATGCAGGTTTTTAGGGTTCATATGCCAGCTCGTCTGGATATTAAATTGATTTAACTGCGTGTGATTGTAGTGTGGATGAGTGTTTGTGTAAAGAATTTCATTTTGTGATAATTATGAGACAGGACAAGATTGTTCCTAAGTCAGACTAAGGATGATATTCCGTCATTCCCGCGGAAGAGGTTGTCGGGAAAGGTATCGCAAATAAAATGCCCCCACCCCAGCCCTCCCCGCGAGCGGGGAGGGAGAATGTTATGTTTCCCTTCGCAAGTGTAGGGAGAATGTTGTCTTTTCCCTTCGCAAGTGTAGGGAGAATGTTGTCTTTTCCCTTCGCAAGTGTATAGA
>CBDURE010000132.1:0-9800 GCA_965369605.1 uncultured bacterium | reverse complement strand
GGGTTTGATTCACATTTTCATATAAAGGCATGACCGGGTTACGGGGAAAATAGGGGGTTTTCAACAGCCCCAAAATCCTGTCATTCCGCAGCGCAGCGGAGGAATCTCTTGTTTTAAGGTGGATACACCCAAACCGCCCCAATAAATATTTTTCCAATTATCCAGCAGTCTCAGGTTATAATTAAAGTTTATTTATCTTAATCGTGGAGATTAAACGATGCGTGTCGCGTTGTTTGCGGCGGATGACTTTTCACTACAACTTTGCCGGTATCTTGCCGGTGAAAACATGCTTGCCTGCCTGGTTACACAACCTGATAAACCGCGCGGACGAGGCGGCAAAGTATCGAAGTTGCCTGTCAGGATTGAGGCGGAAAATCATGATGTGCCCGTGTTCATCCCCGATACGCTGAAAGATGAAAATTTCAAAACTGAATTCAAATCGATTGGCGCTGATATCCCAATTGTCGCGGCGTACGGCTTGTTCATCCCGAAGTGGATTCGCGATTGGCATCCGTTTCCGTGCATAAATGTGCATCAATAATTTCTCCCCCGTTGGCGCGGCGCTGATCCTATTAGACGCGTTTTCTTGCCGGGTTAGGCCACAACGGGTGGGGGGATTAATTTAAAAAAAAAGAAAATCGACTCCGGTGATATTATTGTATCTTCAAATGAATATGATATTAATGCAAACCAAACTTTTGATGAACTGAAAATTGCTCTAGCAGAAATAGCTGTTACGCTGGCAGGAGATTTTTTAAATAAACTTGCGCCCGTAAATATTTCAGATTACAAATCGTCCAAAGGGCATTCAGGAGAAAACGCGATACGTACCCTTTTTAACTGTACTGCTCAGGATGATTCAATCGCGACATATTCGCAGAAGCTCGACAAGCCAATGATGTGGATTAAGTGGGACAAGCCATCGCGGGATGTGCATAACCTGATACGCGCGTTGTCATCAAATCCCGGCGCGCGAACAGGCAATCCGCAGAAACCACTGAAAATCCTTCGTTCTGAAATGGTAGAAGAAAGCGAATCTGCAGTGGCTGCAATGCCGGGGGAAATTACAACAGTATCGCGTGATTCGCTTGTGGTATCCTGCTCTGATGGTTTAATTCGCCTTGCCAGTTTACAGCCGGCGGGGAAGAGAGTAATGGACGCTGCTGATTTCATAAACGGTTATCGAGTGAAACCGGGGACAAAAATAACAAACTATTGATAGATAAAGGCAACATAAAAAATGCTCCTCCCCTTCTTGGGCGTTACCGTCTCCTGAAGGAAAAATCGGGCATTTCAGCTTATCGCTCCTTCCTTGGTTTTGACCTTAAACTCAAACGCGGTGTTGTGGTCAAACTGATCTCAGTCGAACGATTTCAAAAAAAGCTCCTCCCGATTCTGTGGAAATATGTCGAGAAAGCGTTTCGTAAAGAGGAAAACATAAGCCGTATCGTCGAAATCGATTTCCAGAAAGACAGCCTTCTGGTTGCCGAGGAATATCTTGAGGGGCGTTATTTCAACAGCATGATTTTTGAAACCCCCCACGAATATGACAGGTTCGAATCAATCCTGTACCGCTCGGTTGATCTTCTAAAAAGAATACATTCAAACGGCATTCCGCATGGATTCATCGATTTCCGAAATTTGAAACTCACCCAGAATGACGGCGTCATTATTGAGGACTACCCGATTCTTCACTGGCTCGAAACGAACAATCTGCTTCCCGGTGATGTCGTTCCAAACAGGGAATTCAAGGCTGAGATGCGGGATATGAGACAGCTCGGCCTGATTTTATTCAACCTGTACCGAACGCAGCTTGTGCCTGAGTTTCACTCTTTCCCACGGAAATATTCACGCAAGGATATCTATGACTTTTTCCGAAGCAGCTCGTTTGCGTATTTCAGCGATGTAGAGCGCGTAGTCGCAAAACTCCTTCTCGGAGGTGAACGGCTGAAGGGATATGCATCAATAGATGATGCGTTCAGGGAAATAAAGGACAGTATTGCCACTCTGCCTCCACCGGTTCATGTGCGGGGAAAAATAAAACAGGTTGACAAAATCGATGTAACACAGGCTGTCAAGCAGACTAAGGCGAATTCAACATCAGAGCAAAAAACTCAGGATTTCGCCCAGCAGCTCGGCAAGCCTGTCGATATGCCTTATTCAGAAGAACAAATCGTTGCGGAAACTCCAACTCACGAAGATGCGGTATCCCCGCAAAAACCCGAGATATATTCAAGGCGTGAACTGGTCAGGGAAAAACTCGTGTTCAGGGGTGTGGCGTGGCTGGCACTGTTTATAAGCATTATAACGATTGCCCTCACTCTCCTTGTGATAATAAAGGGTTTCATGGCGACATCCATCCCGGAAATTGTAACTCCTGATTTTGAGGGAATGAGTTTCAATGAGGCTGAAAGCAGAGCGAAAAAGAACGGTTTGAAAGTGCAAATCAGCTCGGAGGAATACCACGAGGAACTTCCGGAGGGCCTTGTAATCGAACACCAGCCACCGGCAGGCGCGAGAACCAAGCGAGGCAGAACTGTTTATACAATTCTGTCAAAAGGAGTCGCTGTGGTTAATGTCCCGAATCTTATCAGCCATCAAGAGGATGAAGCAACCAGTGTGCTGTCTTCTGTACAACTTAATGTTGGGCGAAAGGAATATGAATTCAATGAGGATGTTGCACTCGGAATCGTCGTGGACCAATCTCCGCCACCCAATGTAAAAGTCGCTGTGGGTGAGAAAGTGAACCTGACAATATCCGCCGGATTGCTGAAAAGCACTATTCCAATGCCAAATCTTGAGGGCATGTCGCTTAACGAGGCTTTGACTTTCCTGGATAGAAAAAGGCTCAGGGTGAGAAGAATAACGCGGTCATATTCAGATTATTATGAGCGTGACGGAGTGCAATACCAAAGCCCCGCTGCTGGTGCGGAGATCGAGTACGGCATGATGGTTGACTTGGAGGTTGTCATGCCAAAACGCCTTATGCCTATGGAAGGCTTTCAGGTGGCGCTTACTGTCGCGCTACCGGATTACGATGGCAGGAAACGCGTTAAAATCATCGACAAGAATCAGAAATCGGAAAAAACAATCTATAATGAACTTCACAAGGGGCGTGAAATGATTTCGCTCCTCGCTGAAGGATACGGCAGAACGAATTTGAAAGTATATCTGGATAATGAGTTAATAAGGGAGGAGGTTTTTTAAATTTATTGTGTCAGTCATTCCATGGGCTGCGGAAAAAAGTCTAACTTTTGGCAACGCTTTTCATGTGGTAAAATTATATTGAGTCAGCCAAAAGGGAGCTCTCCTGAACTGCAGCCTGAGAATTGTAATGGATGTTATTTTTGAAAGGCGGATAGATATCCCGCAATTGTGAGGTATTTTCTGAAAACATGACACCAGCCTTTAAAATTGTCCTCGCGATATGGGCTGTCTCAATGTACCTGGTTGGTTTCATTGCGTGGAAAGTGCAGAATGATGCTCTCAAGCGTGGTTACAGCAGCATCACAGCATCTTTCTGGTCACTGAGTGTGTTGTTCATGGCGCCGATTATGCTTCCTCTCTACATTCTCCTGAGAGAAAAAAGCGCGCCAACAGAGACTGGACCGGATGAAGTTGAAACGGCAAGGAGACGATTATTCATTATTTGTCCTCACTGCGGTGAGGAAAATCCGCCGGAACTGACAAGATGCCAAAAATGCGAACGGTTACTTGTCAGTGAAGGTACGGCAATAGGCACAAAAGCATGTCCCTATTGTGGAGAGCAGAATGATATAAACGCTGTTTACTGCGCAAATTGCAAGCAGCCTTATTAATTCTGCCATACTATATATAATTACTGGTAGTTCCGGCATCTAATGAAACTGGAGGATTATGTGAAAAACTAATCCTTCATTAACAATACACTTACTCACTTTGGAGTTGGAAATGAAAACATTTTTCAAATCAGGGCTTGTAATACTAGTTAATTATGGTTTCTGGGTTTTTATTTTCTGGGCAATCTGTGAAGCTTTTGGGTCAGGACTGATTGGAGCCGCTATCGGATTTCTGATTGCGACCGGCTGTATCTTGTTCGCTGTTTATGGCCTTAAGGATGCGGTTATGAAAGACCTGGAGGCTACTCGAGTAACAGGGGGAGCCTATGCGGATGTGAATCGAATAATCGCTGATTTGGCTTACAAGGAGGGATTGCCAAAACCAGATGTTTATGCCGCCAATGTATTCGCGCCGCACGCAATGTCAATTGGAACCAACATGCAATCAGCGGCTCTTTTTGTTACAAAAGGCCTGGTTGATCAACTTAACGAAGATGAATTGAAAGCCTATATCATGCACGAATTGGCTCATCTTAAAAGAGGAGATCATATTGCCGCCGATATCGGCGCTGCAATAGCGTATATTCTTCTGTTTCCAACAAGGATTTTCGATTCTGTAAACGATGGCGAGAACATTGGCAAAGCGCTTTCAATGCTGATCTTTGGCCCTTTCGCAGCGATATTTGTCCAGATAAGCGCCTATCGCGCTATCGACTATGAGGCAGACAAGTTTGCCGCTCAAGTCCATGGGCAGGGTTACTCGCTGGCATCCGCGTTGAATACGGGGCAGAAAGATCTACGAAAGCACCCCATGAAAGTTCCCCTTTACTGCGCGCATCTCTTTACAGTCGAGCCTATTACTGCGCAAACACACTCTGGAGCGCTCTTTATTACCCATGTACCCACGCCGAAACGAATGACAAGATTGAAAAGGCTGGGCAAGAAAATAGTCAAAAAGGCAATCTACAAAAGCAAGGGAATAACATAATCAAAATCTGATTTAACGTATAACACTGAAAACGAATCGCGAAAAATATTTCGCGATTTTTTTGTTTTTGCTATTGCACGGGATGGTTGGATAGTGTAGAATAATATAATAAGTGATGAGCCAGTGTGTTTTCAGGTGTTTTCTTAAAAATCTGCGCTGAAGATTCATTGAGATATTTAACATCATTGCTTAATATCCAAGAGGTGAGAGATTCATGAAAATGAAAAGAGGATTACGTATATTGACAGTTGGATTAATAATCCTGATTATGTTGCCTATCCATGTTAACGCGCACAGGTGCAAACCGGTGGAATGTACTATATCAGATGAAATGGGGCCATTTGAAATTGAAATATGCATTGTATTTATCTGGTCCGATTGGACTGAAGGAGATTGTTCATATTACCTGGAAAGGTATACATGCAAAGGGCCTGTATGTGATATACATGACAACAGCATGATTATCACCAGTGACTGTACAATCGATGAGCAACCACCAGGATCACAAAAGCCGAGGAAATATCCCACAGATTGTTTGGCAGATGAAGAGGTGTCTTATAATTGGTGTGAGGTTTGTCGTTATGATGGCGAAGGCTGTACTTCTCATTGTTTCCATGACGTTAATAATAATCAATGTCCTGTTGGTGTTGATGTCACAAGAAATGAAGGTTCAAGAAAATGTCCAAGCGTGTAAACCGAAACGGTTTATTTTATAAAATATTCAAATATAGAAGAAAGTATATGAATTATTCTAAGGAGAGCCAAATAATGCACAAACTGACAATACTTGCAATTATTTTAATCTTTATGGGTTGCTCAAATGCATCACCTAAAACCACGGAACCCATGACAAATCCAGATGAAGTAAATACCAGTCAAGACGTGGATGTAACAAGGTATGTTGCATCTGTGGATATTGCGAAAAGCCTTGATTTTCCATTATCTGATAAACCGTACAAACTTAGTGGGATGTCCTCAAATTCATTAGAAAACCTCAGGCGTTCATTATTACTGTATTACCTTTCTGAAGGTGAATTCCCGACAGATCTTAAATGCTTTGCTGAGAGTGGTTATCCGCTCTTCTGGCCAAGGGACACAGCAACAGGCAATGTTGTACTTGAAGATAACATAATGAATCAGTTTGATCCAAAGAAACCGAATTATGGTTTCGTTCAATATGAGAATGAGGATGAAAGAGCAATCCTTAAATACATCAGATATGATTCGGATAGTTCGGAGGCAGCACAGGAATACAGGTGGCGCATAGATGAAAAAATAGCTGAGAAGAAAAACGATCCCGATACAGTAAAACGTATTTATGTTAATGGTGGATTGGTGATCACAAAATCAATTGCTGACAAGGATAAACGCAAAATATATACAATGTGTGGACAATTGACATCTTATATAATTGGGCAAACGAGCAGATACCTGAAATATAATGATACATTTCCCTCGTCCTTTGATGATTTACTCGATGCAAGGCTGTTTATTATTAAAGAGAATTTTGGGTCTTTTAAGAATCTTCTAAGCGAAAATAATGTTGACTTCAAATGGGGTTTTGATAATGCATCATATCACAGCTATTTTTATATGACATACGATAGCGAAGCAATGATTTCCTTATGTATTGATTACGACCCGACAACTCACATCCCACATCTGAATGAATGTACTCCAGAGGAAATTAATATGATGACATCACCCATTAACAATGGCAGTCTGGATAATATTATGATTTCAGATGAATACTTAGTATCCTTAAGCGAAATAATTGACTAGGCGAGATATTAACAATGTATATTAGTAGTTTCGTTTCTCATCAGCAGTGAAAATATATAATGAATTCCCATTAATTATTCTGGTTAATAAGGATTTGGATTGAAGTGCGAAAAACTTTCGCGGAATTATTTTCCGCGATTTTTTTATTTTTGCTGTTGCACGGATTGGGCGGATAGTGTAGAATATTAATTGACTGACCAGTCAGTCAATTAATAGGCGAGGCTAACTATGGCGGCAGGTAGAATAAATAAAAAAGCAAAACAAAAGATAATTCTCAACGCAGCTCTCTCTGTCTTTGCCAGGAAGGGCTTTAACGGGGCATTGATCGATGATATCGCAAAGGAAGCAAATATCGCAAAGGGAACGATATACCAGTATTTTAAATCAAAGGATGATCTTTTCTTTGAATCCATGCAATGGTTTTTTAACTCCCTTTCTGAAAGCGCGGATAGAAAAATCGATAACGAACACGACAGCGCATCCGTGCAACTGAAAAAATATTTCGAATACATGATAGGACTCGCTGAGGAATCCAAAGACCTCTTTCCTCTCATGATGGAGTTCTGGTCCGCATCGACAACAGGAACCAACCAAAAGGTCTTCAAGAAATATTTCAATGGCATCTATAATCAGTACAGAAAACAAATTGCGCAAATCCTGCAATATGGCATCGATACAGGTGAATTCAGGCGGGATATCGATGTCGATTCAAATTCATCCGCACTCGTTGGAGTGATAGATGGCCTTTTCCTGCAGGATTGGTTCGATAAAAAATTTGATATTCAAATGACCTCTCGTGAATTCATAGATGTCATAATGAAAGGTATCTTAAAAAGAGGCTCTTCAATAAATCGTAAGGGTTGAGTTTAGATGAGTA
The DNA here is from genome assembly GCA_965369605.1 of uncultured bacterium. Classification (GTDB taxonomy): domain Bacteria; phylum JAJVIF01; class JAJVIF01; order JAGGVT01; family JAGGVT01; genus JAGGVT01. The sequence continues at coordinate 2,335 of CBDURE010000132.1, read as the reverse complement.
AAAAAAGGGGACTGTCCCAACCAAGTGAATAAATACTATATACATAAGGGGTTACAGCATAGTGTATTGATAACATCAGATTTGAAGCATCATGTGGACGTACCCCATTATTGGGGAATGCCCCTTTTTTTACGGGGTACCAATAACCCACACTATTTATTGAAGCGCTCAAAAAAGAAAGGCAGAAAATGATGAATATTTTTTCAATGAAACATAATCAATTGGCGAAAGCAGGCACGATTCTATGCCTGTTTTTGCTCGCAATCGCATTCCAAACCGTACCGGCGCAATCATCTGAATTAACCGCAGATGAAATCCTCGACAAAGTCGATGACCTCTACCGCGGTGATTCCTCGCAGGGCACAATGACAATGACCATAAGAACCGAACACTGGACACGCGAACTGACCCTTGAATACTGGAGTTTGGGAAAAGAGAATTCCCTGTACAGGATTCTCGCGCCAAAAAAAGAAAAAGGAACCGCTACCTTAAAATGCGACAGGGATATCTGGAATTACCTTCCCAAGGTCAACAGAACGATTAAACTGCCATCCTCCATGATGTCGCAGTCATGGATGGGAAGCCATTTCACAAACGATGACCTTGTCAAGGAATCCCGTTTCACTGATGATTACACATTCGAAAAGAGTTTCGACGGTGAGCGGGATGCGAAAAGCATTATCGAAATCACATGCATTCCTCATGAGGATGCCGCTGTTGTCTGGGGCAAGGTGATTGTCATTGTCGAGCAGGACTCTTTCATTCCGCTTGAAATCAGTTATTACGATGAAGACATGGACCTCGCGCGAACAATGCTGTTCAGCGATATTAAGGATATTGGCGACAGAAAGCTGCCCGTATCCATGATTGTTATTCCGGCTGACAAACCTGACGAGTCAACTGAAGTAACATATAATGAAATCAATTTCAATGTTGAAATCGATAAGGACTTTTTCTCTTTAAGAAACCTGCAGGACAGATAGGAATTATGCAATGTTAAGCATACGACTGGCATGGCGAAATCTCTGGCGAAACAAGCGGCGTACAATAATTACGCTTCTTGCGCTGGCTGTGAATACGGCGGTCCTGATTACAACATTTGCTCTCATGGATGGTTATATCGAAACTGCAGCTCGTTACGCGACAGATCTAATCTCCGGTGAAGCTCAAATTCACGCCAACGAATATTTAGAAGATCATTCGTTTTATAAGACGATTGATAATCCGGATGAGATAATCGCAAAAGCCAAATCGCATGGGATTAACGCATCGCCCAGGGTTTACGGTTACGGGCTTCTTGCTGTTGGCAATAAATCAGCCGGTGTGCTGTTCGAGGGGATTAATCCTGAACTTGACAAACAGGCGTTCACACTGCATGAACACTTGCAGGGGGATGGCAGGTTTGTTTCAAACAACGCTGACAAGGGAATGGTGCTGGGCAAGAAACTCGCCAGAACGCTTAATGCAGAAATAGGCACGGAAATAATCGCTGTCGTTCAGGCATCGGATGGATCACTTGGAACAGACATTTACACGGTATCAGGAATTCTCAAAACCGCAGGCGAAAAACTCGACCGCTCCACCGCGATTTGCCACATCGATGACTTCAGGGAACTATTCGTAATGGAAAATGCAGTCCACGAGATAGCCCTTAATTCATTCAGAGGCGTTGAACTGGAGGAAATAAAGCCACTCCTGGGTAACACAGCCGATGGCCTGGAATTTAAAACATGGCGTCAACTCAATCCGTCGCTGAGTGAAATGCTTGAAATGTCGGATGTCAGCGTGGTGATAATGGCGTCGATCTTCTTCATCGTCGCCGGCCTTAGCGTGATGAACACAATGCTCATGGCAACTTATGACCGCATCAGAGAATTTGGAATCCTCAAAGCGATTGGAACATCACCGATGGCAATAATCAGAGACATTCTTGTTGAGGCAATGATGATGAGCGTTTTAGCAATCTGTCTTGGATTTGTGCTCGGGCTTGCCACTTCATATTACCTTTCAATACACGGCATCGACATGAGCGGCGTTGGCGGTGATGTCACCTTTGCGGGAATTGCGTTTGACCCAATCTGGAAAGCTGTCATTCATCCGGAGTCTTTTATTGAACCTATGGTCATGATGTGTGTGATTTCCGTTCTGGCATCCATTTATCCCGCGGTTATCGCAGCAAGATTAAAACCCGTGGAGGCTATGAATCATGTTTGAGGTACTGTGTTATGAGGCTGACAGGAAAGGTGTCAATTTGATTTAAAACGCTGGGTGCTGACGTGACCCCCGAAAACCGTACCAGCGCGAGTTTTGGGTTTCGTGTAAAATTATCAAATTA
>CBDURE010000131.1:0-9834 GCA_965369605.1 uncultured bacterium | reverse complement strand
AAGATTTCCACCACTTTGCCTCTTCGAATGCCACTTTCAAATAAAGTGGCATGCCGTGTTTCTTGAACTTTGTGATTATGTCATCCCACTGCTCATCCTGAAGTTTCCTCGATGGTTCCGCGTTTTTTAAACGTGCCAGCAGGATTTCTTTCCCCTCATCGGGCGGCATTGGAGTTAGTTCAACGAGCTTGTCATCGACGTGGTATTCACGAATCCTTCTGAGACATTCACCTGCGGGATCGGTTTCGTCATCACGTTCAAGAGCGCTTATTACAATTCGCACATTGTCTTTTATATCCTTTGGAAACCAGTTAAGCGCGTGTGCACCGTGATCGATGCTAAGCTGATCGAGAGCATCCAGGAATATTACTAGTTTCTGACCATCAGGAATTCTACCAATATACTCATTGAACTTACTTGTAATGCTGCCGATATCCGCTTTCTCATCAGGACCTTTCTTTCGCGGTTCAAAACCGAATTTATGCTCTAATTCATCACATAAGGATTCTAAAAGGAATCTCAGGTCGATTGATCCGGGAGTGGCGCTAACGAAGCGATAAATTATTTTTCTGTCCGTGAATTCTTTATTAGCCTGTCCGACACATTCCGCGATTAATGCTGATTTCCCTGATCCCGATTTACCCCAGAGCGCCAACGGATGGTTGGCTCCCTCGCGGACATACTCCTGAATTTCCGATTTAACAGACTCACGCCCGAGGAATCCTTTTACTCTATCAAGACGGAATTTGTCATGAGCTTCTATCTCCATCTCAAGATGAGTTTGTTGCTCCATCTTGTCGATTTCAGACTGAATACCTCGCGTTAAATCAGCCTCTACACGATCACAAAAGGCTTGCAGATGGTCACTAGAGACTTCCATGATTTCACAGTTTTTCAATGCAGCTTTGAACTTGTAGATTTGCTCACCGGGAATCTGCTTCTCAAGTCGTGTTTTTAGGTTTGTGAGAAGGCGTTGAGATTCTTCATCCTTTTCATAATAGGTTGTCATTTGCTGATCATTTATTTCTTCGTAATTGGTTATTGTCCTGAAGTAGCAGAAAGCATGGTCGGTTGCAGCTTTGAACACACCATGATTACATTCCAGTTCGGTCGCTGACCGTTCGTACTTTTCAATCTGTTCGTCATCGAATTTTGCCTCTTTGGCTGCAGCGAGAAGAATCTCGTACATCTTTCTCGCGACAGGATTCCATGTGTCTCTATCCTCGTAAATGCCAGTAAGCGGTTGCAGGACATACTCAGCCGGATCAGCGTTGTTGTCGCGACGATACCATCCTCCACCGCCATCGGATTTATCCTCATCCCATTGGATCAGTTTCCTGTCCTGCTCATCGTTAATGAACCCAATCAGAGTGTCTAACGCATCGACAGGAATCCGTGCCGGCAACGGGCGATAGCCATATCGATCACCCAAAAGCACAACAAAATTCGGTTTGGGGGTGACATCCTGACATCGCTTTAATTCACCCAGGCAAATATCCATTGTGCGATGGTCTTTCGATGCCTCCTCGGTCACACTCCACCGAAGATCGATTGCCTGAAACCGGCATCCGTTCTCCCGGCAAAATTTACGAAGATTCGGAAACACTTTCTCCTGAAGCGCGTTACGTTCCGCCTTCATATCATCAAAAGTCGAACTGACAAAAATCCTGAATGTTCTGCTGGTGTTTGTCATGATTGTCTCCCGATTCATATTTGCAATCCGACTCAAGAATATTTGGCATCACATTTCTTGAAGGCATTATCTTATCATGGCATCAGGAAATTCTTAAACCGAAGATTTTTATTAATTCAAAAGTGCCAGACTGTGTTCCTAAATCCTCTTGAGAATGTTTGGGCATGAGTGTATTATTAACCACCCTTAATCTATATTGTGATTTATTCCAACCCAACCAGGAAGGCTTATAAAAATGGCTAAACTTAATCACAATTGATATGGGCTGTCACCGCGGCTGGCATAACTAAATCTGGGAATTGTTGATATTTTAATGATGATGCTGGATTATAATTGAAGGCAATGAAATAGCAATTATTTTGATAGTTTTTCCTTGAGGTGTCGAAATGCAAATTGTCAAATATCTCCCTTTGTTAATACTAATCCTGCTGTTTGGAATGTCATGTTCAGGCAAATCAGGCAACCCGATTGTTGATGATTTCCAGGAATCTGCGAATGATTCAGGAATCGAGAACATGCCAATTATTGAATTCGACGGTTCAAGCGCTATCGGATTATTTGGCGCATACAACCTTGCGATTAATCCTGATAACTCCGTGGACCTGGTTTCCATGCGAAGCAGCTCCATTGGGGAATCCTATATTGTAAGTGGCAAAGCTTTCTTCGCGATGACTCCCTGCCATGACTGCCTTAAAATTGAGAATGTAAGCCTCGATGTGTACGGCAATATCGTTCTCGGCTTGTCAGTTAAACACCCTTTCCCGAAAGGTGATTCTTCGAAGCCTCCAACTGCAACCAACAGGCTGGATCTGGATGTCTTCGATCTGGCGCTGGTTGTGGCGCCATCTGATGAAGTCGCTGATATTTTCCCTCTGACTGGCGCGAGTGCCTGTCCGGGAATTATTATTAATGCAGATGGATATACAAAAGAACTTTCGAATGTTATCTCAACCGATGAAGTTATGCCGTACAAAATTTGCTATGAAAGCGAGACTAACAACCGTTTCGAGATGGGCTTTGATAACCAGCCGTTTGACCTTGTTGTATCTCCCGGTTCAGGAGTTTCATTCGATCTCTACCTTACGATGGGCTATGGCGAAAGCGCAAAGAGACCAACCCGTCTGTTACCCGAGTATTATGTTCCCGAGTTCAACCGTAAAGCCGCATGGAAAGTGGTTGTTACACCACCTGAGGGCGGTGATCCACCGGGAATCGGCAATACATGGTCGAATACGGATACATCAACCAATTTTGCTGTTTCAATCGATATTTACGATTGGAATCACGGTGCGACAATAGCAGCGGATTATCCTGACACTGAAAATCGTGACCAGATCATGGCGGATTCCAGCGTTGGTGAAGTAACTGTGGAAGTTCCGGGGATGACAAGCGCAATTGTCACCGCGACAACAACGGACACAACATCAAATGGATGGGATGACCCGCTAACCTTCATTGCATCTTTTGCAAATGAAAATGGATTATCGCTGGGTGAATACTTCGGGCTTGTTAAAGTTACAGATACGAGAGTTGTTGGTGGCTCGATTGTCGGTGGGGAAACAGACACTCTGATCCACACAGATGATGGCATAATCCTGCAATGGTTTGAGTTGGATGAATTCGCGACATACCAGACATTTACCGCGACTGTTGTGACTGGAGCATCCATTGAATTGATAAATCCGAATGGGGGAGAGATTTTTGGAATAGGATCAACACCTGATATTACATGGTCAACAACTGATTACACCGGCATGATTAAATTGGAATACTCGAAGGATGGATTCTTTTCAGATATACATGAAATTATTGCATCCACAGATGACGATGGAACTTACGAATGGGACGTTCCTAATGACCCATCTACAACGGTACGAGTAAGGGCATCACTAGCGAGTGCGCCATCTGTATATGACGATTCAGATGCGGATTTCGAAATTTCGGATGTTAGTTTCACTCTCGTACTTGATGAATCTTATTCTGTCAATCAATCTTTTAGAGATCGCGGTCCATCAATAATTACTAAAGCAAATGGTGATGTTTTTATGGCTTGGGCTTATGAAAGAACTACTGTTGGCTTTTATAGTTCAGGTTGCCACTATTCTACTGACAGTGGTGAAAACTGGATTGATCAAGGCTCTGGAGGATGGAGCGGTTCATTTCTTGAAACTCCCCCGCTTATCACATGTATGGCGCTTGATGCTCTTGGTGATGCATATTATAAAATACATCGTCCGATTCATTCGAACAACAGCCTTATTGTGCGGTTTTCCTCCCAACTGCCAAGAAGTGGCGTATGTCTTACAGGCGCCGAGCACGGAATCGCACTCGTATTCACTCATGACGGTTATCCAATCGAATTCGGTGACTGGGGAGGTAGTATTAAGTATAAAAAAGGTCAGGATCAGAATACTCCACATTCAGACGGATGGATGGGATGGGAAACCACAACTCAATACACCGCCGTATCAAATGCGCATTTGTCGCAAACAAGAAATATTTTAAAAGACTCAAGTGATGCGATCTATTTCTGCTATTTCTCGAATGTATCAGATACATGGATTCGGATGGCATATAACGTGGATACTAACGGATTGAATTGGAACACTGGCAATGACATTTATGATGGCGCATCGGATGGCTATGACAGCGCGAGAGAGCCATCACTCCTGCTCGATGATGATGGTGACTGGCATTCGGTTTTTATTCTACATACAAATACGCCATCCTCAACAGAAAGCATTGCATATACCAGATCAACAGATGGGTTAAACTGGGATGCGCCGCTTACAGTCTATGATATTCCCGGCGTGGATATTCTTGACTGGGCGAATGTGCAGACAGTCGAGGTTGCAAGCACTGAAATTGTTACCGTAACTTTCAGCGAAAATAACAGAATCTATCTAACATACAGTTGGAATGAGGGGCAGTCATGGGAGATACCAACAGCGCTAAGCGCCGGCACGACTGACAATTATCCCGACATGTGCGTTACATCAGATGGCTACATACACAACGTCTGGGAACATGATTTAGGCGCAGATATTATAATTGAGTACATCAGGGCGCATTACGAAGTTAATTAGTAAGCCCCTCGATAATCTTTTTCAAAAAAACTCGGTTGCGGGAAGCATCGATAACGGATGTAGTACCTGCAATTCATACCATGCCAGTTCGGTTGCCTCCTGAAAGGATAGTTCAGGCGCCGATTATGAGATGGTGCCGTAGATGACACTTTTTCCACTCCGTTCACTAATCTCCCTTGAGATTAATCTGTTCCAAGTGTATTATTAACCACTCATAATATATGATTATGATTTATTCCAACCCAACCAGGACGGCTTATCAAAATGGCTAAACTTAATCACAAACTTCTGAAAGAACTTACAGACGCCTCAGGAATCGCGGGATTCGAGGATGAAATCCAGGTTATTTGTACGAGGGAACTTAAAAAGCTGTGCAAAACTGTTACGAAAGACCCGATGGGCAGCGTTATCGGATTCAAGCCCGGAAGCAAGAAAGGCAAGAAACTGAAAATCATGCTCGCCGGACACATGGATGAAATCGGGTTCATTATCAATTATGTCGATGACAACGGCTTTCTGCGAATCCTTCCGTTTGGCGGATTTGACCCGCGAGCTCTTATGTGCCAGCGTGTATGGGTTATCACACAGAAAGGTGAAAAATTGTCCGGACTTCTGAATCTCGGCACAAAACCGATTCACCTTATGCCTCCCGGCGAAGCTGCGAAAGCATCGACTGTTCCCGATTACTATGTCGATTTGGGCATGCCGGAAAAGGAAGTCAAGAAAAAAGTCGAGGTGGGCGATTTTGTGACAATGGATCGCGAATACAAGCAGATTGGCGATTGCGTTACGAACAAGTCGATGGATGACCGGGTCGGCGTATTTGTCATGATTGAAGCGATGAAGAAAATGAAAAACAATCAGAATGACGTTTATGCCGTAGGCACAGTTCAGGAGGAGGTCGGATTGCGCGGCGCGATAACGTCATCGCACGGAATCGAGCCGGACATCGCAGTCGCGCTGGATATCACACTTGCAGCGGATATTATCGGAACAGAACCTCACCAGCAGGTGGCAAGACTCCGTGAGGGCATCACGATTAAAATATCGGATGGCGCTTCCATTTCAGATCGCGGACTCGTGCAGGAATTTAAGAAACTCGCGAAAGCGAAGAAAATCAAACACCAGATGGAAATCCTTCCGCGCGGAGGCACGGACGCCGGCGGAATCCAGCGTTCACGCTCAGGATGCAGGGTAATCACGCTAAGCATCCCGACTCGCTATGGCCACACGGTCAACGAAATGTGCGCGATTAACGACATAACAGCCGGAATTGACCTGCTCGCAGAATGGCTTAACAAGTATTAGTTTATAAAAAACATACTGCAGTTTGTATTAACGATGTCTGCTTTAGCATGTATTCATAACACCATGATTTATCATGGTGCTTTTTATTTACCATGGCGCTTTTTTTTATTGAATAATCGCTACTCAGGTTTCGGAAATCTATACGCCTCAACCTTACCCAGCGACTTGTCAATCACAACAATCAGCCAATCGATTTTCTCCCTGCTTTTCGCTTTCCGGATTTCATCCAGCACTTTTGAATGCCACTTTTTCCCGTCATCGAGCTTCTTGAAATCGATATCCGCAAGGCCCTGAATCGCAAGTTCTCGCCTTGGGCCGATTTCGTGATCAATCCATCGAAAATGGCATTCAATCGCTTTCGTGGATGGGAATCCTGTCAGTGAGCGCAGCACAGTGGATGTCATCTTATGCTCGTATGGCAGAATCCTCTCGACATCCTCAGGGAATTGAGTGTATCCGAGAGCTTTCAGGCAGAAATCAACAGGCCAGTCGTCGAAATTACCACATTCGATTTCATCCAGAACCTCCAAAGCAGCGTCTCTAAGATCGTATTTATCCCAATTTGCAGGAGGGAACGGCGCATCCAGAGCCATGCACGATTGAAGGAATCGCTCAGCGTTGTTACTCAGCGCCGATGATGGCGTCGCGGAGAATCCGATAATCAGACTTGTTATAATCGTTATTAGAAATAGTTTTTTCACTTTTTTACCTCCCCTGGTTAGTTCCAGGCGAAATTATTGGGATACAGGAAATTAAATTCATTAATCCAGTTTTGTTGAAGCACTGTAAGGTCGTACCAACTCCACGGCTGTGTGTAGTTATAATGCATCAAATTTCCTGCGTAACAGCCATCCGGGTCTGTGAACAGATATTGTGTATATCCAAGACATGTGCTTAAACATACATCATCACCGCAATCGCAGCTGCATGGTGTGTAGCTATAGAGATACTGGTCCTGATAGTAACCAATGGCGTGGCCGTGTTCATGGGCGACCACAGCCTGCCACGGCCACACACTCGTGCCATAAACCGTATAAACGTTACTGTCAGTGTGTGCCGATTTCGGATTTATCACAACGCAATACGCTGTATTGAAGCCGGACGGCAGCTGGTCAACAAAGTAAAGGGACAGCTTGTTCGAATATTTGCCATACGTGTTGTGCATCACTTGAGCTTCTGCCATGCTGTCCAGGTTGTAATACTGCGCGGACATGAACGTTTCTGTCCCGTCCCAATCAAGATGATAACCGTACTGCGCCCAGAAATTGTTTCCCCATGCCATCATCTGCAGAATGGTCGCATGTGTCAGTGGTGTTGAACTGCGTGTTGGCCAGGTTCCGTCGAATGTTCCGTTTGTGGTTGCAACATAAATCTCAACAGCCACATGAGATATTTCCGGCACTATGTCTATATCGATTGTGTAATCCAGCATGCCCGAATTTCCAATCACTTTGATATAAAGGCTGCTTGCGACATTTCTGTTTATACTGACTGTTGTGGACCCGATATCTGTTTCCGATTCCAGGAGATATCCGGGGCAGCCGCTGCCGGGTTCGCGACCGTAGATGTAAATGTCCGCTGTAGTTCCAGGAGTAACAGTTAAATCGATTGAACTTAAATTTGAAACTCCGCCGGGGCTGGTATAGACGTAATACCAGTCCTCATCCATCTGATCAACGCAACCGCTCGCACTGTCCACAAGCTGCAGATATTCAGCATCGTCGCAAGTGTCGTTGCCATCACTGCCGGGGCAGCCGGAGGCATAACCGTCATCAGGATCGGATTTTACAATACTCGCGCCGCAGATACTTTCAGATTCAACCTCGTATGAATAAACAGCGCCGCGAACGGCAGTTATGTCATCATAAGTTGTGCCGGTTTCACTTGAGTGAAGCAAAACGGAATCACGGAAAATGTTGTACGTGTCGGCATCAGCAACTGAATTCCAGCTGAGAGCGACTCTATCAATGTAAGTGCCGTCCGATGCGGTTAATCCGGTTGGCTCGTCTGGCACCGCGCAGCTGATTCTGAAATCAGCGTCGGACTCATCAAATACAAGAGGATCTGCTGAATCGGAAACTCTGATTCGAGCGTTATTAGTGTTCCATCCGCCAACTGATGGTATGTTGTATGTGCCAGTGTCGGGTACGCCTGACGCAATCGAGACTGTGTAATTGGCGCCGCTGTCGAGTGAAAGATCGATATCAACATTGGTTGTAGACCCAATCGCGCACCAGGTAACAGTTTCCGGCGTGAGAATTTCCCAAAACTCACCGCCGACCGGATACATAACCACGATGCCATCCCCTTCAGCAACAGTAGCCGTGAAAACCTGATATGTCGCGAATTCATCCATTGTGTACCAGACTAAATCTATGCCATCCGGAGTATGTACGAGCGAATCGGCTTCTCCGGCGGTGTTGGATGGGTTTCGTGAATCTGTAACCTTTACCAGAGCGAAATATTCACCAGCCTCAATATCATTTTCGTTTGACATGGAAATATCGTAAATCAGCGGATCAGATGGTGAACCGTCGCCGCTTTCTGGTGTTGTAACAAACTCAAGTGAACTTGTCATTCCCGGAATCTCAACGCTGACACTTGCAACATCCGACGGCGCGGAAATGCGGTCCTTGTATCTTGAATCGGGATAACTTCCGGCGACAGTCGCGCCGTGCTGCCAGTCATAAACTTTAACTGTAACGGTATATGGCGTAACTGCGTCGCCATGTGACCACGTGTAGCCCATTTCAGGCGGATTTTCACCCTCGGGGGGAATAACCTCGACTTTCCATGCGGCTTTACGATTGAACTCCGGATTGTAATAGTCCGGATCAAGCCTGTCTTTTTTTACAGCGCTGAATCCGTAACCCATTGTAAGATACAGGTGAAATCTGCCGACCAAGCCGGTGAAATAAGTGTCGAATTCGTGATAGCGAGTGCCCATCTCGAAAATGTTGTAGTCCTCTGTGCCGGTTTCACTGTTATCCACGACCAAAAAATACGGGAATGGATTTGTGTCGCCGGTTAACTCGCTCAGTTCATTGGTGTGGCCATCGACGTAATCGCAAAGAGAGGGGAAAACCTGCACTCCCGTTTGTTGGAATACCTGCGTATCCGCGCTGGATGGCACAACGACCATCGCAAGATCGAAAATATCCAAATCGAGACGGTTTATCGCGGTTGGAGAGTCGTATGGATTACCCTTATAAAACGGGTGGTGGATTTGGAAAATCAGCTTGATTAAACCCTCGGGTGTTGCCTCGATTTCAGCCAGAGTAAGGCAGTCCGTACATGGCCACATTGTGAAAAAGGCCTCCCCACTGACAATGTAACCCTCCCCAATTGATGATGATCGCACCGGGGTCAGGTCCGCTGTCATGCTGTCTGGATTCAGATTGAGTTCATAAACTCCCAGAATGCCGAGCGACTGGAATACATCCCCGGCATCGGAAAGCGCGGAAACCTCAAACTCAGCATCCGTCGCGACAGGATTCTCCCCGCTGGAGCATCCGCACAGCAGAACAAGGAAAATGGATACAAAAATTGCGTAACGAAGATAACAGAACATTCAGTTAACTCCTCAGATTGGGATTAGTGAAATGTGGATACTTACGAAGGCCTGTGAAAAAATACAGGGTGGATTATAGCATGTATAGGTTTAAACTAAAACCTCAATCTGTAGCGCTGATGGGACGGGGCTGTTGAAAAAGACGTCGCAAACAAGAAACCCCCACCCCAGCCCTC
>CBDURE010000130.1:0-9887 GCA_965369605.1 uncultured bacterium | reverse complement strand
GACCGTGTATATCGTATGCAAATGCAAAAATATTTCCCCCCGCTCGCGGGGGGATCAAGGGGGGGATGGAGTATAAAAACAACCTTTTTCAACAGCCCCGAGACGCAAGAGCTGCGAAAATATCCAATCACGGATTATAAGAATTTGCCAAGAGCCGCCTCCGGTGTTATACTCTTTTGCTTGTAGTGTTTATCAGTGATTCAGGCGGATATTTGGGCGAATCTCTGAGCGTGAATAACCATGAATATGCAGAAGATCAGTGAATACAAGATAGGCATCAAGGATGTTTTCGAGGGTCCTCTCGACCTTCTGATGCATCTTATCCGCGTGAATGAGATAGACATTTATGATATTCCCATTAGTTTCATTCTTGATAAATACCTGAGTTACCTTAAGACGATTGAGAAACTGGACATAAATATATCAAGCGAATTCCTTCTGATGGTCGCCACGCTGCTGGAGATAAAATCCCGGATGCTGCTGCCGACAAGTTATCTGGATAATCTGGAAACCGATGACGAGTGGCTGGCGTCGCTGACCGACCCGCGCCATGAACTTGTCAGGGCGCTTGTATTTAATGATATTCACCGTCGAATAGAGGATGATCTTCGGGAACATGAGGAATCCCAAATGAGGGTTTTCCCCTCGGCGTGCCGTAATTTGGATGTTGACAGCGATTCGGATGTCAGTTTCGACCTGGAGAAGATAGGCCTGTTTGACCTGTTGACCGCGTATCAGCAGATGCTTCTTCGAGAAAAGCCGGGAACGATATTTATTAAAATGCCCACTGAATCGCTGGAGGCGACAATCGATGAATTAATAACATGGCGCGGCGGAGGGACAGGCAAATCAACATTCAGAGATGCGGTCGGAGAAAATGTTTTTCCCGCGAAATTGATAATTGTCTTTCTGGCGATACTTGAACTCGCGCGAATTGGCTATGTCGAAATTGAGCAGGATTTAAAAAACGGCGAGATAAAAATGTACTGGAAGTGATTTATGGTGTCAGATGATATAAATAACTCAATGGAAAATGCAGACAGCGATGAATCGAACAGCTTGAGCGAGTTGGAAACGATGTCGATGGATTTTGTCGACCAAAGGCTGGACAGCGTTGATTATGTCAGGAACCTTATCGAGGGAATTCTGTTGATGAGTCCTGAGCCGCTTGAGATCAGTCGCATTGCGAAATCAATTGGAATAAAAAAAGCTGTTGCTGAAAAAGCGGCTGAAATACTGGTTGAGGATTACCAAAAGAAGGGAATACTAATTCAGGAAATCGGCGATGGTTTGCAGCTTGGGACAAATCCTGACATCGCTGAACACCTGGAGCGGTTTTTCCAGATTGAGCGCAGACGCCGAGTTTCACGCGCGGGGCTTCAGACACTGTCGATAATAGCGTACAACCAGCCGATTACTCGCGCGGAAGTGGAATCATTCCGAGGCGGGATAAACTCGGGCGGTGTGCTGCAGTCGCTTTTGGAAAGAGAACTTGTTAAGATCGCTGGTCGGAAGGAAACTCCGGGAAATCCATATCTGTATAGTGTCAGCGATGCCTTCCTGAAATATTTCGGGCTTAAAACAATCGAGGAATTGAAGGAAAAACTTCCGGCAATTGAGGACCAAATCGCGAGCGATGGTGATATCGCCCAGTTGAAACTAAAAGACCTTGGTATCAGCCATGGTGAAAAAGAGTTGCCGCTGGATGATGATACTATTACGAATGATTTGCTTGAAAGCCATACCACTGAAGATGAGTTAGACGCAGGCGTGCTTGAACCGGTTGAAAACAATCCAGATGAGACGGAAACAGGTGGCGATATCACATGAGAAAAGGGATAACGATATTTTTCATTCTGTCCGCCCTGATGTTATTTCCCAATTTTACTGATGCGTCAGATGAGATGGCAGTCGATTGCCGGGGTGGAGCAATTCTCGTTGAATACAAAACATCGAATGTTATTTACCAGCAGGATGCGGATAAAAAATGGTCTCCAGCGAGTTTGACCAAGGTCATGACAGCGATAATCGCTCTTGAGGAAGGGAATCTGAATGATGATGTTGTGTTCAGTGTAAACGCTGTCAAGCAGGAAAAAAGCAATCTTGGGCTTCATGAGGGAGTGCGAGTCCCCTTGTATAAACTGCTTGAGGCGATGCTTGTCAAGAGCGGCAACGATGCCTCTGTTGCTATCGCTGAACATATCGATGGCACCGAGAAGAAATTCGCGGAGCGTATGAATAGGAAAGCGAAAAATCTTGGGATGTTTAATACGAATTTTACAAACGCATCCGGGCTTCCTGATGATGACCAGTATTCCACCGCGCGCGACCTTGTGAACCTTGCCATTTACGCGATGAGGCAAAAGGAATTCAGCCGGATTGTCTGCCAGCGCGAACTTGAATTTATAAACGAAGACGCGACAGAAAACAGAACGTTATATACCACCAACAAACTCCTGGGACATCACCCGCTCGTGGATGGGATTAAAACAGGTTTCACAAACAAAGCGCAGCACTGCCTCGCGGCAAGCGCCGCTTTTCGCGATTATCGCCTGATTTCAGTTGTTCTCGGCGTAAAAAGCAAACAAAGGCTGCTGGATGAAACCGCGGAATTGCTTGATTACGGTTTCGAACTGCATGACCCGCTATATCCATTATACAGGGATTACAAACTCGAAATTCCAATTGATGACGAGAACGCCAATTCGGATTAAAAATCGCTTGTCATGGATGTTACGCATATCATGGCGTATCATTGTCGCTGATGCCCGAATCGGAAAATAAAATACGCCTTCAATTGTTCCTGTCGCGATGCGGTGTCGCAAGCCGACGTAAAGCCGCAATTCTAATCGATAAAGGCAAAGTCAGTGTTAACGGGAAGATTGTGCGGGAGGCGTATCATAAAATCGACCCGGATACAGACAAAGTGTTGTTCGAGGGGAAAGCGCTTAAGCTGACGAAATACAAATTCTTTAAATTGTGCAAACCGGTTGGTGTCTTGTCCGCGATGAAAGACAGCCGTGGCAGAAGAACAATCGCGCATCTCATCCCGAAATCATACGGCAAACTGTTTCCGGTAGGGCGTCTCGATTTGGACAGCGAGGGGCTTTTGATTTTAACGAATCATGGCGAAGCCGCGAATCGTATGATGCATCCGCGATATCACTTCCCAAAGATATATCATGTGTCGCTGGATAAATCGCCAACGAAAGAGGATTTGGTACGGATGTCGAGGGGAGTTGACATTGATGGCAAACGCACAATGCCGGGGGCGTATGAATTAATCGGCAACACGGGGACCAAGCGTGTAAGGGTTGAAATAGTCGAGGGGAGAAAACGCCAGATTAAAATGGTTTTCAGGAAGCTTGATTACAGAGTTGTGAAATTGAAAAGGCTGTCGATTGGGCCGATTAAACTGGGGAATATGAAGCCGGGGGAGATTCGCGATTTCACAATGGATGAATTATTCAACCTGCTTGGTTCGTTGGGTTTGGCGGAGATTTAGGTTTGGAGGTTTTTTCAGAGGTCACACTTAACAAACACCACAGATTAGTAAGCACTTTCTTGCATGGATAAAAAAAGCCCCGACTATATGCCGGGGCTGATATACCAAAACCTGGTGCGTTTCTATACAGATCCACCATCTTTGGTTATGTCGGTGAAGTCCGCATCGAACCCAAGTTCAAGAATAATCATAGTTTCTTCACTTACGCTGTCCCAGCTAATCCAGCCGGCCAAGTCAATATGCTTGACCCACTGGTACTCGAGACCGCCGGAAATGATATTCTCGTTATTATCGTCGAAGCCAAGATAATCCAAGCGGAATTGCCACTTATCGTTCTTCCAGTCAATTCCAGCGAAGAAGTTATTATCTTCACTGTCAAAACGGATGAACCCAAGATAGCCAGCAATATTTGGATTCAGCTGCTTGCTGATAACCAAATAAGGCTGTGGATCGTCCATTCCGCGGCCTTGTGTGCCCTGGATATTCTCTACTCCGACAGCGAGTCCGATTACGTCCCCATCCCTGAGCTCGTCCCATACCTGATATTTGGCTGAGAGCTTGAAGGGACCAACTGGCCTGTTAAGGTTCCAGTCAAATCCAATTTCAAGTTTGTCCCAGATTACGCCATAAAGAGCGCTGGTCATATATCGACCCTTCTCGATGTCGTCATCGAGGAAGACCCTGCAATCCCATTCCCACTGGCCAAGTTCTTTGGTCTGCGGAATCGGAATTGTGTTAAGGTCTGTAGTCGCTGCGAACGCTCCAACAGCGAATAACAGGTTAGCGATGAGGGCCACTGTAAAGACTAAATAAATCTTTTTCAACTTTGGCTCCTCCCGGAAAAAATGTAGGGTAATGAGGTACTTTCCGGACCTTCGCCTTAGGTTTTGGTTCCTGTAATTCCCTCTGCCAAGAAAAATTACAGGATACTTTGAGGGATATTAACCCTCATTAAGTCAATTGAGTATATCAAAGTAAATCTCAATTGTCCATATTCCTATCTTTTTTCGAAAAAATATCGAAAAAATATTTTAACGGCTTTTTTCACGTTCATGCATTACTCATTTCATAATATCGCCTTTTGTGTGGTTAACCTTTACCTGATTTATAGTGATGCGGGTTTTCGTATGAAATAAATTGGTGCCTGGCACCAATTAATGAGGAAGCTGTCTCAGAACGTGTCTTGTTCTGTCATTCTGAGCGAAGCGAAGAATCTCTTCCGGACATCGTGGATTAATTTTGTCAGATTTAATCATCAACACAACAACTTATAGATTCTTCGCTTCGCTCAGAATGACAATGTATCTTGTTTAAATCGGGGTTCTGAATTAATTGGTACCAATTAATTGGTACCTGGCACCAATTAATTTCATACGAAGCGGATGGTCGGAATCCTTTCTTCTTTTCACTAATCAGTAGCTATGAGTTTCGCCGATTTTTAAAGGGATTCCGACCATCCTCCTCGCTTCGCTCCTCGGATGTCGGAATGACGTTTTTCTTACTGTTTGGAGGCTCAATAAATTGGTACCTGGCACCAATTAATTTTATTTATACTTACTTGATGATGGATTTTCTCTGGGGTATTATGCCACTGGCGTTATTTCATATGACAAACATGAAAAATAGAAAATTCTCATATATCGAACCCGTTTTTATCTTTCTCGGGGCTTTTCTTATATATGCTCTGAGTATCTCATATAACTATTTTCAAGCACATAACGGAATTTACTACATAAACAACATTGACCCGGTCGCGCTTAATCTTACCGGGGCGCAATATGAGAGATTTTATATCGCAAGCCTTGATCCGGTGAACGATATATTTCATCCACATCATCTCCTTCATGTGCCGCTTGCGAGATTATGGATATCCGTTCTCAGGTTTTTCGGATCATCCGCCGATTCACTTACACTCGTATCATATATGAGTTCGTTTTTCGGTGCGCTTATCCTGGGGGTTTTCTACACACTAATGCGGAGACGTTTGGAGTTGGGAATCATGGCATCGATTATCGCGACATCCCTGCCGGCGTTTTCGTTCGCGTTCTGGTTCTACAGCTCGGTTGTGGAAATATATATGATTCCGATGTTTTTTCTTATGTTGATTCTATATTTCCTGACAAGTGAAGATGTAACATGGGGAACGTTCCTGACAGTCGGCGCGATTCATGGAATCGCGATGCTGATTCATCAGTCAAATGTGCTGTTTTTGCCGGTTGTGCTTGCCGCTGTTTATTTATATGGAAAAAATAATAAACCCGCGCTTTTTAGAAATATCATTGCCTATGCCGTTGTTGTTCCGGTGGTGGCGATTCCGTATCTACTTGTAATGAAATTTGGGCTTAATCTTGGCTCACCGGGGGATATGTTCCACTGGCTGACAAAGTATGGGCATGAGTCCAGCTACTGGAGTCCGCTATCCCTTCACTCAATACCGGATGCGATTCGAGGATTTCTGCGTTCAATTATCGGAATGCATTTTATCGTCGCGTTGAAAGATGTTCCTGCATACCCGGATTTTGACGCGGTTGAGAGCTGGCAGATTGCATATTCCTTTCTCACGAGAAACTTGTCAAAACCAGTAGTTTACCTGCTGTGTTTTTTAAGCGCCGCGATGTTTATTTCTCTAGCCGTGATGATACGGTCACGTGTTCGTGGATTTAAAGCGGCAATGGTAAATCATCCGGTTCTTTTTTCGCTGTCGCTTGTATGGTTTTGCTCATACGCGCTGTTTTTTTTGTTCTGGGTGCCGACCAATCCTGACTACTGGATACCCCAGTCAGTCTGCGGATGGCTGATTTTTACAATGCTATGGATTACACGGAAGAGCAAATTCACACTTGCGGGATTGATTGCAATTTCAGCCATGTTATTCACCGTGAATCTGGTTGGGAGTATCGCGCCGCTGCATAATCCAAACAACGATTACTACTACCAGTATGCAAAAATTCTTGCGCGAAATACAACCAAAGATGATCTTGTAATAACCGGACAGCATCACCTTTATAGTGCATATATAAAGAGATATGTCGGATGCAATCATGTATGCATTGACTTGGTCTATGAACATACCGGCAACGATGAGGAATTCGTAAAAGAGTTGAATAGCATTATCAATGGCAATCTCAATGATGGCAAAAGGATTTTGATTAGTCGCGATGCGCTTATGCCGACATCTGATAATTACATTGTATGTAAGAAAGGGGAATCAGATGCCAATTCACTCATAACGGATGTTTTGGGCAGGTATGAGCCTTTTTTGATATCGACAGGAGATGAGAGATTTGGGTTTTATGTTTTGAGTCGTGAAGTTGTTAAGGAAGCACCACGCTAAAGCATAGTGTTATTTTACTATGAACAAAACACTTCAGAAAATAATTCAAAGCTGGATACCGACAGTAATAATCTCAGTCGCAATCGCGTATCTGTCTCTAGTCCCGTACGAGGAGACAGGGGATTTGCTTGAGAATTATGACCTTCTGATGCACTTCGCGGCGTATTTCGCTTTTGGTCTTTTTTTCCATTTTCCTGTGAAACGGGTATTCCACAATCAATCCTTATTGAAAATTGCGGTGATGGTTGTCGCGATTGGATTTATGTACGGCTCGTTTCTTGAGGCAGCGCAATACTTATCGCCCGGTCGGACGCCATCTGTAACTGATGCTTTATCGAATCTGAGTGGTGTTGCGTTTGCGCAGGTTTTGGCTGTGCTAATATGCAATCCTTCGGATTGAAATTCATATCAGGAGCCGGAATTTGTGATATAATCGCGGTTTGTTATTTTCGGACTACTATAATTTGTATGGGTGATATGGCATGATTACGACAAATGATCTTCGACCAGGTACGTGTTTTGAATATGATAATGAGTACTGGCAGGTTGCAGAATACCAGCATGTTAAACCGGGCAAGGGACCGGCGTTTGTGCGGGTCAAGATAAGAAACCTGAGAAAAGGCAGCGTGGTTGAGAGAACTTTCAGAACGGGCGAAAAAGTGGAGGAACTGAGAGTCGAGAATCGAACATCGCAATATCTGTATAAATCAGGTGATGCGTTTGTTTTCATGGATAATGAGAGTTTTGACCAGACCGAGATACCATCCGAGCGACTTGGCGAACAGGCCGGCTATATGGTTGAAAATATGAATGTAACGCTGGTAACGTGCAGGGATGAGATTTTGGGAATTGAACTGCCGGCGATTATAATCACAACTATTGTGAAGACCGATCCGGGAGTGAAGGGCGATACGGCAACAGGCGGCTCAAAGCCTGCGACAGTCGAAGGCGGCGCGGTGATTCAGGTGCCCCTGTTTATCAACGAGGGCGAAACAATCAAGGTGGATACTCGCGAAGGGCGTTATCTTGAACGTGTAAATAAATAATCCGCTTATCTGAGATCGGTTCAGGACGGATTTTATGATTGCATTTGAAGCATTGGATTGATATAATCCAGCTTTGATTATTTAAAGAGAATTGCCGGGAAAGCGAAATAATTAACAGCTTTCAAGGGTGATTCACTTATGCCACCCTATTTACAGGGAGGGGTTAAACTTGATACATAAAATATTCATTCCCATCATTCTCGTGGCTTTAGCTGTAGTTTTCGTAGGATGCAATGCCACATCGGAACCAATTGCACCTCCGGGACAGGATCAGAACAATCAGCAGAATCTTCCCGGACCTCCGCCGCCTCCAGGGCAGACAATACCCGGTGACACCGAGCCGCTCGGGGTTACGGTTTATCGCAGCGCCGATGCAGGCAAAGTTCCATTTCTGGTTACATTCACAACAGAAGCTGTTGGCGGATTGGAACCATACAAGTTTATCTGGGATTTTGACTCGGATGGAATAACAGACGCTGTTGAACCTAATCCGTCTCCGTTATACGCGGCAACCGGAATCTATTATGTCACGCTGACAGTCGAGGATGATTTCGGCTCACAGGCAGTGGAGACATTCGAGATAGAGGCGCTTGAACCGACGCCAAATCCGGTTATAGTTGCTATTCCGCCATCCGGCTCCGCGCCCCTTGATGTCAATTTCATTTCGGAGGACTCCACTCCGCAGGTTGGCGCAAGTCTCGTTGAGTATCGATGGGATTTCGATGCCGATGGTATCTGGGATTATGTTACTTCGGAAAACAACGGAAATTCATCGTGGACTTTCGATGATCCCGGCAATTACTATCCGGTTCTCAGAGTGTATGACAATCTTGGATTGTGGGAAGAAGCAAGCATTCACATCCTTGTCAATTTCTAGTAATCCAAATACGACAGAATTGCAAGACCCGCCTGTATACGGGCGGGTCTTTTATAAATTTTTTATTTGCATGCAGCTTTTTCCAAAATCGTGGCGAAAAACCGGACAGATGAAAATCAAA
Source organism: uncultured bacterium (assembly GCA_965369605.1). Lineage (GTDB taxonomy): Bacteria > JAJVIF01 > JAJVIF01 > JAGGVT01 > JAGGVT01 > JAGGVT01. The sequence continues at coordinate 1,004 of CBDURE010000130.1, read as the reverse complement.
TGACGCTTTTCGATATCCCTGTCGAAAAACAACCCGTCTTGCCCCCTGAAACAAAGAAAGAGGAGGAAAGCGAAAACGCTGCGACGAAGTCCGGCAGGGAACTTGCTGAGCTTCATACTAAAAGAATCAGGCGTTCGGAAGAGATAGGTAAAATCGCAAAAGAAGAGGGGTTGAATTTTTGCGACATTATCTGGCATGACAATGTCCAGACTATGGCATCGATTGACAAGCGAAAAAGCCTCAGGCTGCAAAAGGTATTTCTTGAAGCCGATGATAAAACGCTGCGTTCTCTTTTCAGGCATATCCTCAGGAAACGACGTCGTGGCGATGATGAACGAATCAACAGATTTTTGTCTGGATGTTCCCCGAGACAAGGCCCTAATATACTGTCAAGGAATCATTTGAAAGACTGCTATGGCCCTGTCGGGAATCATCATAACCTTGATGAAATACTGAATGAAGTGATGAGGAAATACACGTGCCAAATTGATGATGTAATAATCGCCTGGCGGAGTGCATCGGGAGGTTATCGTTCGATTACATGGGGAACATACAAACTGCTGGATGATTGCGGGTTGATTCGAATAAATGCACTGCTTGACAAGGCGGATGTGCCGAAATATGTGGTTGAATCAGTTGTTTACCACGAGCTGGTTCATCATCTTGTCCCAGCGATAAAACAGAATAACAAAAGGGTTATGCACGGCGCTCGCTTCAAAGAGATGCTTGCACGCAATCCGGATATTGAGAAAGCTGACAAGTGGACAAAACAGTATTTTGAAAAGCTAAGAAATCGCGCGAGAAAACGGGGTAAGCTTTTTTAAAATGAAGTGGATTTTGGAAAATGTTGTTTTTTTGTCCCCCCCTTAATCCCCCCGCGAGCGGGGGGAAACTTGTTTGCTCGGGTGCCGCCCATACAGCCCTCCGGGCTTTATGGGTGATTCGCGTCCAAGTTTCGCATTTCACCCACAAATCACAAAAAGACGTGATGTGTGGGCGGCACC
>CBDURE010000129.1:0-9899 GCA_965369605.1 uncultured bacterium | reverse complement strand
TGATTCAAACTCTACCTACCCCTCACTAACGTTCGGGGCTCGGTTATTGGGTTCGAGGTTCGGTTATTGGGTTCGAGGTTCGGTTATTGGGGTTCAAGGTTCTACTTTTTACAATCGTGTTTTACCATCCCCCCCCAGGACCGCCATAGGCGCCCATGTCCGAACGAGAACTGTCAACATCCAGAATTGCGGGGTCGCCGACGTTTCTGCATGAGCTTGGGTTGCCAAGGTGGAAATCATTGCCGGGGTTGACATAATTGGGATTAACGCTGATGCATCCCGTACCTGCTGAACCGCTTTCGTAAAGCCCGGTTTCGCAATCGTAAACATCGTTGTATTCAAAAGTGTAATCGATGTCGCCGCCTACTCCATAAGCCTGCTGGGAAGCATAAGCACATGTAATGTGTGAGAGAATGATATTGCGGACATCAAGTCCCGCGCAGGTTGACACGTACAGACCGTACGCTTTGCCGTAGCCGCCTCATCCGTCATAATATTTACGAATGTTGTAAATCACATCGTTTACGATTTCCACATTTGCCGAATCTGATATTTTCACGCCATAGACGTTGTCGTAATGCAATCCGCTGATGTCATGAACAATCGAATTATAGACTTTAACTCCATCCGAGTTGTGAATCATGATTCCCTGCGGGGTTGAATAACTGGTGCTTAAAATATCATTCACAATGCAATGATTGAGTAGGACATTGTCCGAGTCAGTTATGCTAATACCCTGAATGCTGGAATAGCTCCCTCCCCTCAAGTCATAAACAGTGAAATAATCGAGTTGAGCGCCGGCTGAATTTATGATTCGGATTCCAAAAGTCGAATCCCATGTCGCGGCTGGGGAATGATGTACGGTTGTGTTTTCGATTAATATTTTTTCATTCAAAACAGCATCACAGTTTTCAACCAGAATTCCATCAGCGGTGTTATGGTCTGTTTTAGTGAAATTGAAAACATCGACATCATCAAGATGCGCGTGTGAGCCGTCACGCAGCCAGATTCCGCGCGCGTTTGCACCTGTAATGTTTATAACACTGCAACTGGTGATATCCATTGACGCGTCGTTGCATTCGATTCCGCATGATGGCGCCTCGATTTCGAATCCCTCGATTGTGGCATCATCAGCGCCCTGCACACACGATGTTGAACTGCCGATGTGAATTGATGCCTCGATATCGCCGTCGGAATCATCCCAGTTGACTGATTTCAGTTTTACGCCTTCGACCATCACAACAGGTCCCTCATACTGGTTGCCGGAATCATCAACATGGATTGTGTTTCCAAAAACCGCGGCAGCGAGTGCCTCCTGAATTGTGTTGTATGGGTGATCAGTTGTGCCGTCATACGGGGGACCAGTGTATGAGTCATCAACGTAAATAATTTCAGATTCTTCCAAGACGTTTATTGTGAATGTCTGATACGTTTCAAATTCGGAAATTGCGAACAGTCCTGCGAACGGGCTTACTGACGGCTCAACCCGGCTGATTCCATCCATGCCGCTCAGGTAGGGATGCAGGTTCTGCCCTGACGGGTAATTGTCTGTAACTCTGACAAGCCCTGTGTAAGACCCCTGTTCCGCGCCTTCCTCGTTTGTGATTGTCGCGGAATAAACAAGCGGACTGGATGGGTCGTGTCCGGTTCCTGAAATCGGATTATTGCCGTCGATTATTGTCGGCGCGCTTGTAATTCCGGGAATGTCGATGAAGATATCATCTACGGATGAATCGGCAAGCATCTGGTCCAGGTCTTCGCCAACAGCGACACCGTGGTTGACATCTAATACAAAAACCAGAATTTCAGCCGTTGATCCTGTATTCCCGCTTGACAGTTCATTTTGTTCGATAGTTATGTATATTTCACTTGCAGCCTTTTTATTGTGTTGAGGGATTCGGTATTCCGGGAAAAATCTTTCATCCATGGTTGATGTGCTTACAGCGTATGTGCAGCTCACAACAAACATGAAACTCATCGGGTCATTTCCCAGTTCGATTATATAATCCCGGAAGTCATAATCGCATCCCATCGCCATTACCAGATTCCCGCTCGGCGGCGGTTCGGTTACACTCAGGAATCCCATCGGATTTAGCGCGTTGAAATTACCCGCGGAGAAATTGTCGAAGTGCAGGATATACGGATGAATTGTGGCATCTGTGGGATAGATGTTATCCAGTGCATCATCGAGGTATCCGGAGTAGCCGTCGGCGTTTAGAAGCGTAAATCCGGCGACTGTTTTGTGAAGTCCACCGTATGTCGTACCCGGCAGATTTGAAACCATTGTGCCTTCCACATTGAACACATGCAAATCAGCTCGATTCCTTCCCGTGATTGGCGATATGAAATCGCCAGCATCGAACGGGTGTTTGATTCCGATTGACAAAACAAGGTTGCCATCCAAATCAATTCCGACAGAACCAATCGTCGCGCAGTCCCTGCACGGTGACAGCTGCATGAAATTAGTTATGTCAACCACCTCAAGAACATCTGTTAATGCCCCTTGTCGAAGAGGAGTCAGTTCAGCTGCTGCGTTTTGCGGGTCAATGCTCAGTGAAAACATCCCCAACGCGCCCATACCGGCTGCGGGAGAGCCGTTGGGTAAAGTGTCTGTAATCCCGACAGGAATTGTGCTGCAGCCGGAATCAGTCGGCGCAACAGGATTGTTTTGATTGGAGCATCCAGCAGTGATGAACAAAGCGGATGCTAGAAGTAGAACAACAAAATATTTTAAAGTCATTTCATTGCCTCCTGGTATTTAATGATTTATTTCTTAATAATAACTCGTAATCCGGCAACCCCGGTGAAGGGACACCGGGTTACATGTTATGTTGCCTTAACATAACTTAATAAATAGAAAAAAGTTCGGGTGCCGCCCATACAGCCCTCCGGGCTTTATGGGTGAAATGCTACTAATTTACACGTTTCACCCACAAATCACAAAAAGACGTGATGTGTGGGCGGCACCCGAGGTTACTCGATTGAATACGTTTATCTTTTTAAAAACCTGCTAACTTACTAACCTACTAACCTGCTAACTTACTAACCGTTTCAAAACTGCTCGCCGTACAGCGATGTGTTTCGTATGTTGCACATGTGCTGTGGCCAGGGACGGGCGGAATAATCAGCCGGAACAGGTGTGCCGAGGGAATATACATATAAAAACCCGTTATTATAACTGCCGAAAACAAGGTCGGTTATTCCATCGTTGTCAATATCCCCAACCGCGGGAGCGCCCCATCCGATTTTGTCGCCGGGGACATCCAGATGCGTGACAGATTCACCTGTCGCGCCGTTAATAATCCAGACAATTCCCTGTGCTGGAGTTTCGTTGTATGTCATGCATGCTATTACATCAGGGACGCCATCGCAAGTAACATCGTATAACGCGGGAGAACTTCGAGTATCCAGATTTGGAGAACCAGCGGGATCATAAAATACCCAGAGCACACGGTCTGTTGCGTCCGGATCACCGTTTAGCGCGATTATTTTGTTGTATGGAGGCCAGATAATTATGTCCGGATATCCATCCGAGTTTAAATCACCAAGTCCCGGATTAGTCATGTATGTTGAGTTGATTGAATAAGTCCACAATGCTGAGCCGTCCAGGCCATCCAGGCATTTAACCGAACCGGAAGAGGAACTGTGATCCGCAACAATTACATCGGGGATGCCATCACCGGTGTAGTCATGCAGGCTTGGCGCGCCGAGAATGTTTGAGCCGTAATCCGCTTCCCAGAGGAGACGGTCACCGGTTGGGTTTGCTACTCCCTGCAGAACGTTTATTCCATTAGTTGTGGGAGGCAGGTCGTAATATCCGCCGCCGGAAACCGCTTCGACAATGCCGTCACCAGTAAAATCAGCCAACGCCGGTGTCGCCATCGAGTAACTTTGCCTGCGAATTTCCCACACCAGATTTCCATTTGCGCCGTTGTAACACGCTGTGTATTGTTCCGAATCGTCACGGCGCCCGACAAAAATATCAAGCTGGCCGTCCGGTGGGTCAAGGTTGGTCGCGCCTACAACATCCGCCAGCGACGGCATACATTGAAATTGAAATTGTGCGGGGATGTTAAAAAGTTCTGTTCCTGTGGCGCCATCGACAACATGAATTCTGTTGGTTTGCGGACTTGATTGGTTCGTATTGCTTACGACGATGTCCAGAACTCCATCACCGTTAAACTCGCCAACAGCGGGAGCGCCGTACCAGCTCGCTACCTGCGATGAGCATGTAAACGGTGTCCATTCGAAATTGCCCTCATGATCGAAGCAGTACAGTTTGTGTGTGTTATGTGTAAATGCCAGAACTTCATAAGTTCCATCGCCATCGAGATCGGCAATCGCGGGACTGCCGTTCATGCGTTCAATTCCCGGGAAATCATAAATCCATTTCTCCGTGAAGGACGGAGTGCATTCGCCCAAAATGGTGAAATCCTCATCTGAGATATCTATAACATCCAAAGTGGATGCATCGCTGATTCTAACCCGTACCGTTGTGGATGGGTCGCTTGGAATCAGCCACTCGTAAACGCCGTCGTCATCTGTGCTTACGATAATCTCGATGATATCGGCGACGAAACCGTCTTTCGAGTATTCTATTTTTATCATGCCAGCACAGCCGGTATCCCAGGTTATATCATGATTCGAATTAACCGGCCATACCTCGCCGCCATTTGGCGCAGTCAAATCACATGCAATGGCTATCGCAACATCAATGCTGAAAGTCTGGTATGTCGCGAATTCAGCAATATCGAAAAGCCCTGTCAGCGGATTTTCAATTGGGGGCACACGCTTGATGCCATCCATGCCATTAAGAAGAAGCGACTGATTTTGTCCGTGCGCGTAACTGTCTGTAGCTTTCACAAGTCCGGGATATGTTCCCTCGGCGCCTCCCGCAGTGTTTGTGATAGTGCCGGAGTAAACCAACGGGTCGGATGGGTCGTGCCCTGTGCCGGATATCGGGTTGTTGCCGTCCAGAACAAGCACATCAGCCATGATTCCGGGAATGTCGATAAATAAGTCATCGACTGATGAATCAGCAAGCATCTGGTTCAAGTCAGTTCCCGTTGCCACGCCGTGGCTGATATCAACGACATGGATTTCAATTTCAGCAGTGGATGCAATATCTCCGGCGGAAAGGTCGTTTGTGATTATCTCAACTGAAATCTCGCTTGCGCCTTTTTTGTTATGTTGTGGAATTCGATACTCGGGAGTAAATCTCTCGGACAAGCTTCCTGAGCTTACAGCGTATGTGCATCCGACAGCGTAGATGAAATCAAACATTCCATCGATGCTGAAAACGTAATCCTGGTAGTCGTAATCGCATCCCATCGCCATGACAAGACATCCACTCGGCGGCGGGTTGGTTACACTTTCAAAACCCATCGGATTCGACGCGTCGAAATTACCCGCGGTGTAATCATCGAAGTGCAGAATATACGGATGAACAGTGGCATCTGTGGGATAGATTTCATCGAGAACAGAATCAAGATAGGCTGAATAGCCATCCGCGTTTACCAATGATAATCCGGCGACTGATTTTCCCAATCCTGCAAATGATGTTCCAACCGTGCTTGAGACAATTGCTCCTTCGACATTAAGTACGTGCAGGTCACCGCGATTTTTTCCTGAGATTGGCTTAAACGGGTCTCCTGTTGGAAATGGATGTTTGATTCCGATAGATACAACAAGATTGCCGTCAGCGTCAAGTGACACAGACGCAATTTTCGCGCAATCGTTGCATGGCGCCATCTGAAGGAAATTCGTCATGTCAACAACCTCAAGAACATCCGTCAGTGCGCCTGTGCGAATCGGAATCAGTTCAGCTGAAACCGATTTCGAATCAACGCTTAAATTGAAAAGCCCTAACGCGCCGATGCCGGCTGCGGGGGAGCCATCTGAAAACCAGTCCGATACGCCGATTTGAACGGTTGCATCCGGTGAGGCGGATAGCGGGTTATCCGGCGATGGCGATGTGATTGATTTGCCGCCGCCTGAGCAGGAGGCAATGACAAATGCAATGGCAATAGTAGTAACAATAATTAAGTTGGTCTTTAAAACGTTCATGATGTATTCCTCAATTGAAAAGATTCATTACTAAGTTATTATTGTACAGGAGTGCACATAACCAGCGCAAGTGAAGTGTACAAATTCAAATTCAACGGCTTTAAGTCTGGCGCTTGTCGTGCCGAAGTAACCAATGAGTATTTGTAGCCCTTGTTTTTTAAGGTACTTTAAACTATATTAATTCAAGACAATTCCTTTTAATCCTTCTGGAGGTAAGAAATGTTATTACAACGACTATTTACTCTTCTATCTATCACAGTATTGACAGCCTTAATTATCGGCTGTTCGGGAAACACTACAGACCCAGTCTCAAATGACACTGCGGCGTTGCCGGACAACATGCCAATTATTGGCTTGTCTGCCGCTGATGGCGTTTATGACGCGGTTGGAATCATGGGTGCATATGATTTATATTTTGATGCCGAAACCCTGACCGCGGAGATTACATCGACTCGCAAATCATCAATCGGCGAGAGTTTCATCGTAAGCGGCATGGGCTATTGGAATGTGCTCCCATGCGGAAATTGCCTTACACTGGATGCCATAGTTCCTGAGGGTGACCATTTCAAGGTTACTTTCAAGATAAGCCATCCTTTCCCGCTTGGTAATCCCGGAGAGCCGTCATCCGGCAAGAACCGCCAGGATTTGGATATTTTTGACCTTGCCCTGACAGTTCAACCTCGCGGACTTGCATCCGACAATTATCTTCTGACCGGAGGAGGCACCTATATCTATCCGGAATTCTGCGCTTACGCGGATGCATACACAACCGAACTGGCAAATATGACCGGCGACCCGGCAGCTTTGCCATATTTTCTTGTAGTCGATGACAGCGATATCGGAACACCGACTTACAACGAATTCCCCATGGGAACTACAGATTCACTCTTCGATGTGTACTTTAACTCTGGAGGCACGTTCACGTTGTATCTCACAATGGGATACGGCGCCAGCGCGACATGGGAAACAAGATTCGCATGCAAATATTACAATCCGGAATTCAATCGAAAAGCCGCATGGAAAGTGGATGTTATTCCGCCGCACGGCGATGATCCCCCATCGATGGCTAACACCTGGAACAACCAGGATACCACGACTGAATTCGATGTGGTTGTCGAAGTGTATGACTGGCAGATTGGCGCGACAGTCTATCCTCTCCCGACTGATTTTGCGAACGCGCCTGAAAATAACGTGTATGCCGCAAGTGAGGTTGTGCAGGTCAGCCTGGAAATTCCCGGCATGTTCAACACACTTAAAACAATGACTACAGCTGGCAGCGGATTCGGCGCACCTGCCGCACCGCTGGTTTATACGTTCTCAATCGCAAACGAGAATGCTCTCGCTGGCGGAACATATTATGGCCTGGTTATGGTTGACGATAGTCGTCCACCATTAACCGAAGCCGATATGCGCGATTTCCTCGTGCATTGTCCCGAGGGCATCGACAGATATAACTATATAATGCCCGAATATGCGGCTTATCAGGTTTTTCCGGCTGTTGTAGTTGGAGGATGCGGACCAATCACAGGGGAAATTACATCTCCAGTTTGCCCAATTTCAGGCGTTTATGATGATGCAATGCTTATGTTCTCCGCGGACGCATCCAGCGACAACGGTGGCGACCCGATTGCAAGTTATGAATGGGATGCGGATTATGACGGCGTAACTTTTAATGTCGATGGAACAGGCGCATCTGCATTGCTTGGACCTTTCGATAATCCAACCTGCGGAACACCCGGTGAGGAACCGGTTGACTATACAGTTGCTGTCAGAGCGACAGACAACTGCACTCCGCCAAATGTAACTGTTTTTGATACATGTGTTGTTACAGTTGACAACTGCGAAACAAACCTGATTGCCTCAATTGGTTTTGTTGAAAAACCGGTCGCTGATGAGTGGTTTGACGTTTGTGTTATGGCTGACAGCTATGTTTATGTTATAGCTGATCATGATGCGACAGGCAATACGGATGGCAGCTGCGAGGACGGCATGAGAACCGCGCTTCAATTCGACAATGACCTTTCCAATATGACTGTTATGAATGAAGCTGACGGTATGGCCGCACCAGAACCGGGCTCAAGAGAGTGGCTTGGTGACTGGATTCGAATGGATGTCTCCATTGGCGGCAACCTGATTACAAGCCAGTGCGGCGCAGGAATCGGCACATGGTCTGTTTCAGGTGCGACTGCAACATCGGAAGCCTGCTGCTGGGCGCTGGCATGTCCGAATGGTTCATCACCTATCCCGGATGTCGCGGACCATGACGCTTCTGGTGGATATGGTTCCAGCATCATCGGATTTGGACAGACTCACGATGACTGTGATCACTCAGATTGGTCATTGGGTTTTAATGATTCGGATCTGGAAAATTTCAACGGATGGAACACATCCACTGAATTTCTCTATACTCATGATGGTTTGCTTGATTTCCTTGTTGGAATTGAGGGGATTGATGACACGGAAAATATCCTTGTCTTCTATTCCAGTGACACGGAAGGCGAGCTTTCTATTTGGGGAGATTGCTACGACCTGGGTGAAGATGCAGCGATACTTGATTCCTCAGGCTCTTTGGGAATAGGTCCTGGCCAATTCACTGGTGGTCTTGATGTGTCAATCGATTCCGCTGGAAACATTGTCACTGTTGAAGATCACGGATCTTCGTTCAGATTCCAGAAATTCACATCAGACCTGGTTTTCGTTTACGCTTCAGTCTGGCAGGATGCTAGCAATCCAATGAGATTAGATTTTGACAAGGGTGACGATACTCTCTATATGCTTACAGATACAGGTGTTCATATTTTGAGCGTTAATTAGTGAACCCTTGATATTACACTACATGCAAAACAACAATCCCCCGCATCCGCGGGGGATTTTTTTTATTCATGTGGGGTTTAATATTTCTAACCCATCGCAAGCAGCTCGGCTTCATCGATATCGAAGTTCGCGTAAACGTTAGCCACATCGTCATGATCTTCGAACAAGTCCATCAGTTTCAAAACCTGCTCGGCTGTCTTTCCTGTAATCATGGTTGAATTGAATGGAATCATAGTCAAATCAGCGGATTCCCATCCCAATTCCTTTTGTTTGAAAACGTCACAGACGACATGCAGCATGTCAGGTGGAGTGGTGACATCAATGCCGGTGCTGTCGGATTCGACATCATCCGCGCCAGCCTCAAGAGCGATTTCCATAATTATGTCCTCATCGACACCGGTATCGAAATGGATTATTCCTTTTTTCTCGAACATGTACGCCACGCATCCGCTTGAACCAAGGTTGCCGCCATTTTTCACAAACAGCGATCTTATTTCAGCCGCCGTGCGATTTTTGTTATCAGTCGTGATTTCAAGATAAAACGCGATACCGCCGGGACCATAGCCCTCATAAACCATCTCCTCGTAGTTGACGCTATCCATATCACCTGCCCCGCGATTTATCGCACGGGAGATGTTATCGTTTGGCATATTGCCCGCTTTGGCCTTTTCAACCGCAAGTTTCAAGCGAGCGTTGCTTTCAATATCGCTTCCGCCATCCCGTGCAGCAATTGTTATTTCCTTTGTCAGCTTGCTGAAGAGTTTGCCGCGGGCAGCGTCAGCGGCGCCTTTCTTTCGTTTAATCGTTGACCATTTTGAATGTCCTGACATCCTTCACACCATCTCTTTCCATTGGGAATAAATCTGTCAATTAGTATTTTACATGAGGATTAAGAAATCACGCAAGAAAAAAAGTAATTTGCGCGGATTTAATCGTGAACAGCAGAGTGTTTATAAGGTTGTCTGGAAAGGTATCGCAAATAAAATGCCCCCTCCCCAGCCCTCCCCGCGAGCGGGGAG
>CBDURE010000128.1:0-9992 GCA_965369605.1 uncultured bacterium | reverse complement strand
TTTCCAAGCTGGCTTCTTTCTATTTACCAGGTTATGTTTAATATACAAACCCGGTATGCCTTTATATGAAAATGTGAATCAAACCCGATAATTCTCGCAGGCATGCCGGGGAAGTAGCTGGTTTCATTAATTCGTACCCGGTACCAATTAATTGGTACCAATTAATTAATCCTGCCTGTCATTTCCATTAATCACAGGAACTTTGTCTAGACGCCACCAGAAAACAATTCCCAGAATGAAAATCATTATTGAAAGCATAACGCCATACTGAATTGAACTGTGCCACATAATCACGGCGTTTAATCCGAAAATGACATTTATCCCCCAGACCATCATTACAGCTGTGGTTTTGGAGAATCCGAGCGATACGAACCTGTGCGATGTGTGATCCATCCCGCCCTCCCAGAAATATATTTTCCTCGCCCATCTTGAAAACGCCACAAAAAAGGTATCGAAGATAAATAAACCTACAAGAAATATCGGAGCGAGTGTTGTCATAACTCCGCTATGGCGTCCAACCAAGAGCCCGAGCGTGGCAAGAGAAAATCCCAGAAGAATGCTGCCTGCATCGCCGAGAAAAATTTTAGCTTTCGGAAAGTTATATCGCATGAATCCAAGATACGCTCCGCCAACCGCGAGAGCGAGTCCGACAACCGCCGGGTCAGATTTAAGATATGCCAGATACGCCATGAACAGTGCTGTAATCACACCGCAACCGGATGACAGCCCGTTCATGTTATCCATTAAATTAGCGGAGTTTGTGATTCCCAGAAACCAGAAAAGCGTGAGCGGGTAGTTGAAAAAATGGTACGGAGTGAATTCAACCGAGTATCCGCTTAAATAAAGCACAGTTGCGGAGACGCCTATCGATGTCATCTTGACTCCCGCTGGAAGCCCGAAAAGGTCATCCAGAATTCCGGCGAGAAATATAAGAGTGAATCCGACAAGCAAACTTAACGGCGCCATCGGTTCAATTGAAAATAGGTTGTTCAGTGAAAGAAATCCTGCAATCAGAAGCGCGATATAAATAAACAAACCGCCAAGATAAGGCGTTGCTTTTTTATGTATTCGCCGCTCATCGGGAATATCGACAATGTTATATTTCAGCGCGATTGCACGCGCAAGTGGAGTGCCGGCAAGTGTAACAAGAGCGGCAATTATAAAATATATTCCGGGATTGGTGAGAAGTCTATCCATTACTAAAGCAGATACACGTTGCCGGGTTTATCTCCAAGACGTTTTGTGGCGTTTTTCGTATCGAAAATAAGCCGTGATTGCTCCACGATGAGCTTGTAATCGAAAATATCATGATCGACTATCAAAATAACCATGTCCTGCTCTCCAAGAAGCTCCGCGGTAAGCTCGCATGATTTAAGCCCAACCGGATTGGCAAGAAGCGGGTTGTAGTCATCATGCCATTCTCCGACAATAATCTCGGGAACGTACGGGTCGGAATAGCTAAGATTCGCGCCGTGATGCAAAAGCAGTTCCATTATCCTGAACGATGGAGAGTTTCTTGAATCATTAATATTTTTCTTGAAAGTAACACCGAGAACAAGAATCTTGGAACTTTTAACAACCTTGCATTCCCTGTTCAGAAGGTCGAAGATGCGTCCCATTATCCAGTCCGGCATTCTTATATTCGTCTCAGCCGCAAGTTCAATAAACTTGGTTGAAAAATCAAACTCACGAGCTTTCCATGCGAGGTAAAACGGGTCAACGGGAATACAGTGTCCGCCTACTCCGGGTCCCGGATAAAACGGCATGAATCCGAAAGGCTTTGTCGCGGCGGCATCAATGATTTCCCAGATATTAATATTCATACGGTGGCATAATGTCGCGAGTTCGAATATCAAAGCGATATTTACACTTCTGAATGTATTCTCAAGCAGTTTCACCATTTCAGCGATTGTTGGTGAACTGACTGTAACCACATTGTCCTTTCCTACAACAGCGCCATATAACTGTTGCGCAATATCCGTACCCTCCGGTGTAATTCCGCCAACCACCTTTGGTGTATTCTCAATTGAATATTCAGCATTGCCCGGGTCAACTCGCTCAGGAGAAAATACAAGCGTGAAATCAGTTCCAGCTTTCAACCCGCTTTTTTCAAGGATAGGTTTGACCAATTCGACAGTTGTTCCGGGATAGGTTGTGCTTTCAAGTATTACTATATGCCCTTTCTTGAGATACTTCGCGATATTCCCGCTTGCATTCTCAATATATGAGACATCAGGGGTTTTATTTTTTGTGAACGGAGTAGGGACGCAAATAAAAATGGCATCGGCGTCAGCTATAATTGATTTATCCGTTGTGGGAACAAACAGTCCTGAATCAATAGATTTCTTCAAGCGCTCGTTTGGAATATCGTTTATATGGCTGATGCCTTTTTTCATGTTCTCAACAGTATTCTCGGAAATATCCAGGCCGTAAACATGAAAGCCATCCTCGCTGAAACTCATTGCAAGCGGCAGTCCGACATAGCCGATACCGACTATTACGATTTTCGCCGTTTTGTTATCAATTCGTTTTATCATGCCCTTAAAGGCTGACATTTAAATCGCCTCACTGTTTTATTTTCAATTCAGTATCCGCAAAACAAATTCTGTAATCCGGCATTTCTTTGCCGGGGTGTCGCGCAAGAAAACTCAAACTGATTTATAATGCCCTTTCGCCCATTCAACAGTATGTTTCAGGCCATCTCTGATATCCATCTTCGCTTCGAATCCAATTATATCACGCGCGCGTGATATATCCGGCTGCCGTCTCGGTGTCTCCTGGAAATCCGTCCCGAAAACCTCCTCGAAACTTTTCCGCTCACGCCCAACCTTAACGCCGACAGCTTCCTCGACAAGGTCAGCTAGTTCGTTGATTGTCTCCTCTTTTGAATTGCCGACATTGAAAACCATGCCCTCGCCTTTTGGATTCTCAAACGCGAGTCTCGTGCCTCGCACGGTATCATCAATATATGTAAAGGAACGTGTCTGCTCCCCATTTCCAAAAATGGTCAGAGGTTCACCCCTTAACGCCTGACTGATAAATCTTGCGATTACCGAACCATAACCTGATTCATCAATGCGTGGGCCATAAGAATTAAAATATCTGACCGCGGAACATTTAAGCCCCATCTCCTTTCGGTACGCCAGCATCAGATGTTCATCCAGCGCTTTGGAAACAGCGTATGACCATCTCGGAATATGAGTCGGACCGGGCGAACGAATATCATCCTCTTTCAACGGCGTCCTGTCGCTCATGCCGTAAACTTCGGATGATGACGCTATCAGTATCTTCACTTTGCATTTAGCCGCGGTTTTGATAACACTATGCGAACCATGCACGTTTGTAATCATTCCATCAAGGGGTCTCTCAACAATGTTCCTCACTCCAACCGCTGCTGCCAGATGATATATGCCGTCAACTTCAGGCACAATCTTCTCAAGAAGCGATTCGTTCAGGATTGTATCCTCGAACAGGTTGAAATTGGAGTTTGATTCATGATGCGCGATATTCTCTCGCTTCCCTGTTGAGAAGTTGTCTATGGCATCCACCTGATGCCCGTCCGCAATCAGTGAATCAACCAGATGAGAACCTATATATCCCGCCCCGCCGGTTACGAGGTAACGCATTGACAAGCCTCCAGCAATCGCTTTCCCTCCATGAATAAAAGATAGTGATTATAACACGATACAAGAGTAAATTTGAATGTTCTTTGAATCTCACTCTGTAATAATGTAACTTATTGAATGAAAGCTGAAAAAACTGAGAGTATTTCACACTAAAGAACCACACCCCCGACCCCTTCTCCTGCATCAGGAGAGCCACTAGTGGCGAGGGGAGAACGCATGACGTTTCCCGCTCCCCCTCTCCTGCATCAGGAGAGAGGAGAAAGTATGACATATTCCCGCTCCCCCTCTCCTGATGCAGGAGAGGGGGCTGGGGGGTGAGGTCTAATTAATCATCAATTTGGCAATTGGTCTCTAACTTAACCGGACACTTATGTTCTTGACTATTTAAGATACTTTAACTAAAGTTTTATTTATGGCTGATTATTGTTCATATAAGAAAGCGCGCAAACTTGATAATTCCCTTCGGTTGTTGATTCATAATCCACGGAAAGTATTCAAGCCTTATGTCAAATCCGGCATGAGAGTTATGGATTTCGGTTGCGGCGCCGGATTTGCCTCAATCGGAATGGCGCATCTTGTTGGCAAAGATGGCAAGGTCTTGTCTGTTGACATGCAATCTGAAATGCTCGATATGGTAAAAGCCCGCATTAAACAGGATGGCCTTGAAGAGATAATAAGCACTCATCAATGCGATACCGATTCTCTTAACGTCGATGGCATGTTCGATTTTGTCAACGCTTTCTGGGTGGTGCACGAGGTTCCCGATTCGAAATCATTCCTGCGCGAGGTCTATTCCCATCTCAATCCGGGCGGGAGATTATTAATCGCGGAGCCGATGTTTCATGTTACTGGCAATGGTTTCAAAAAATTGATTAAACTTGCTGAGGATGTTGGTTTCAGCGTTGATTCCCGACCTCGACTACTGTTGTGCATGTCAGTTGTGCTAATCAAGAAATGAAACATTGATGCTTGTAAGAGCGTTTCGGGAAAGGCATCAATTTGATTTAAAACGCTGGGTGCCGCCCATACAGCCGTCTCGGCTTTATGGGTGACTGTGCTAAATTACGCATTTCACCCACAAATCACTAAAAGATGTGATGTGTGGGCGGCACCCGATCTCTCGGGAACTTCGCACCCTTGCACGGGGAACTTCGCACTTTGCACCGGGAGCTTCGCATTTTGCACCGGGAGCTTCGGCACCCTTGCCGGAACCCGGGGTGCTTCAGCACCCCCCCACAATAATCATTCCAATTATTCGAAACCGATATTCGTATCCGCGAGTTTCCCACGGCACTTGTCACAGAAAAACTCACCGCCGGAATCCAGCGTGGCAAGGGAATCATGAAACGCCATCACACATTCGGTGTCGGAACAGTGCGTCAACCCAAACGTATGCCCCAATTCGTGTCGCACCAGCTTTCTGATTCGTTCAAAGAAAATCTCACGATGTTGCGCATCTATCAACTCACCGCCATCTGATGCCGGCTTGAGCCTGTTCAAACTGACAAGTCCGATAAGCCCGCCCATTGCTGCCTGGCCGAAAATGAAATTGTAACCTTCAGTGTAAAGATCCTCATCTGTCAGTGCGATTAAACGAAATGTATCCTTTGGGACTCCCCGTTCATCCGTGATGTAATTCCGAATGAAATCCGCTTTCACTTGTCCGACCCGCCCCTCGGGAAAATGGGGTATTTCAATTTGATTGAGGATTTTCACAGGATGCTTGAAATCATGCGCAATCATCTCACTAACTGCCGTGAGAGTGTTATCATCAATATTCCCTACAGGCTGAATGTAAATGATATTGCCCAGGCCCGGTGATGGCGGATAGATACCCAATCCGTTTCCAAACATGGAGTTGTTCAGAATATTGTTAAATGCCAGCCATGCAATGATGATCAATGCCGGCACAAGAACAACCAGCAATCGGATTATCAGCAATTTGTTTTTCTTTTTCGCATCCATTATTCATGAATATTATAACAGCCAAACCGGATACATGTCATTCCGACATTCAATGAATGAACCTCACCCCCGACCCCTCGCCACTAGTGGCTCTCCAGCATCAGGAGAGGGGAGAAAGCATGGTATATTCCTGTTCCCCCTCTCCTGATACAGGAGAAGGCTGACTTGCCCTGAACGTAGCCGAAGGGGGGTGAGGTCTGATTTTATTTTACTTTGTGTGAAATCACGTTTAAGATTCGTGAACAATGGGAAGAATATCTTTTGATAAAACTCTGGATTTAATCGAAAACGCCTCGCTGCACGAGCTGGGGCAACTTGCGAATTCAATTCGTCTTGAGAAGCATCCTGATAATATCGCTACTTACGTTTCCGACCGCAATATCAATTACACAAACATCTGCGTTTCAGGATGCCGTTTTTGCGCATTTCACACACGGGATGAAAACAACGGTTGGATTTTATCCGAATCCGAGATTCATGAAAAAATCGCGGAGGCACAGAATGCAGGCGCGACGCAGATTCTTCTCCAGGGCGGACTTCACCCTTCGCTGAAAATTGAATTCCATGAGGAGATGATTCGCAGCATAAAAAAGGATTTCAAAATTCACCTGCACGCTTTCAGTCCTCCTGAAATCGTCCACATTGCGAATATCAGCGGAATCTCCACGCTGGATGTTCTCAATCGCCTTATTGATGCCGGACTGGATTCAATCCCCGGAGGCGGCGCGGAAATCCTGGTGGATGACATTCGCAAAAAAGTGTCGCCGAACAAATGCTCATCTGATGAATGGCTCGATATCATGCGCAAGGCTCATTCACTCGGACTCAAAACCACGGCGACAATGATGTTCGGAATCGGTGAGAATAACAGGCAGCGGATTGAGCATCTTCAGAGAATCCGCGACCTTCAGGATGAAACCGGCGGATTTACGGCGTTTATCGCATGGACATTTCAACCGTCAAACACAGCGCTTTCTGAAATGGAATCTCCCGGCAGTATTGAATATCTTCGGATGCTGGCAGTGTCTCGAATATTTCTGGACAACGTGGACAACATACAGGCGTCATGGGTTACACAGGGCGAGAAAATAGGCCAGATTGCGCTTTTCTT
The DNA here is from genome assembly GCA_965369605.1 of uncultured bacterium. Classification (GTDB taxonomy): domain Bacteria; phylum JAJVIF01; class JAJVIF01; order JAGGVT01; family JAGGVT01; genus JAGGVT01. The sequence goes on along the minus strand of CBDURE010000128.1, from coordinate 3,290 downwards.
CGGCGCGAATGACATGGGCGGCACAATGATGGAGGAAAATGTGGTACGCGCGGCTGGCTGCGAAATCAATCTGACTGAAACGCGCCTTGTGGAAATAATCAAACGCGCCGGCTTTGTCCCCAAAAAACGAAATACACTGTATGAGATTATCGAATAGCTGGATACATGAAAATAAAAAAAAGCAAGGTCCCGATTTCTCGGAACCTTGTATCCCTCCCCACATAGCCATCACAAACTAATCGAGGTTCTACTTCTTGTATAAAGCACCTAAGCTTTATTCAATCATTCCTTTCCCATGCCATTAATTACACATATATGACTAACAAACTTCTTGCCAGTTTGGACTTATTTTGAAATATTTGGGATATATTCCATCCATTTTAAAACGAATGTCGCAAACGCCGATTCTATGCGGCTCAGGAAGCAAATACTCGTTAGTATTCAAGCGATTATTTCAGATTATCGAAAAGCACTATTATCGATAGTCGCAAAAAATATCAAAAAGCTAACCTTCGATGTAAAAAAGTAAATATTCGGAAAGCATCAAACCGAGCCTCGAACGTTAAAGCCTGTCGGGAAAGGCATCGCAAATAAGAAACCCCCACCCCAGCCCTCCCCGCGAGCGGGGAGGGAGAATGTTGCCTCTTCCCTTCGCAAGTGCATATACCAGATATATTGTTTACAAATACGGAAATCATTTCCCCCCGCTCGCGGGGGGATTAAGGGGGGGATGAAATACAAAAACAACCTTTCCCGACACCATCTCACGTTCGCGGGGGGATTAAGGTGGGGGTGAAATACAAAAACAACCTTTCCCGACACCATCTCCCGTTCGAGGCTCGGTTAATTCTTCGAAGTCCCACACATGGAAATTAGGAAAATTAAATCATATTAAGAATGATGATTTGATGTGATCATGATATAATTTCAAGCCCTTTTTGGCGTGAGTATGTTCATGAACCATAAGGTATGATTTGATACTCTTATTAGAGATATGTTTCGCCGATATTTCAAGGAGAATGAACTGTGGAAATTTTTCAGACAATACTTATTTTAGTGATTGCAATTCTTCTCTTGTTATGCCTGATTATATTAAATGGTATGGCGAAGCAGGTCACGTCAACTTTTAAGAACCTTGAGGAGAAGCTTAATCCGGCGATAGACAACATTCGGGATGCGAGCGAGAAGCTCATTCCCCTGATTGATACTGTCAAAAACAAGTCGGATGAAATTGAAAAAATTCTTGATGCGCTGCCTGAAACGATTGAGAATCACAGGGAGATTTCAGCGCAAATCAGGCCTCTTGCGGAGGCAATAGGTTTGCAGACTCCTGAGATTAGACGGTCGCTTCAGAATTTCACACAGACCGCGGGGTATCTTAAAGGGCAGGCGGATGAACTCAGCGGGAAAGTCGCGCCGACAATTAACAAAATTTCAGGAATAGTACAGGCGTTTACAGATGGCTTTAAAATATTTTCATCATATAGAAAGAAACGTAAATGAGTGCCGAAGCAGGCACATATCATCAATCTAAGGAGGATTGTTGAAATGACCGAAGAAGAAATCACTATTGTTGAAGAAGAAGAGGATGCACCGACCGATGTCATCAAGTGGATTAGCGCTGGTTTTGGCGTGGGTCTTCTGGTTGGTGGAATCGTAGGGCTTCTGCTTGCACCGAAAACAGGCAAGGACAGCCGTACGCAACTCAAGTCGTTCACCGGTGAACTTAGCGAGCGAACACAGAAACTTGCAAAAGACCTTGGCGAGAAAGTAAGCTCGACAAAGGATGTCCTGACTGAATCCGTTAAAGCCGGAAAAGCCAAATATGATGCATTAACCGATGATGACTAGTAATCGCTGAAAGCGCTTGACCGCTGAAAGCGAATATTAGTTTTTAAAAGTATTTCCCCCGCACAGGGGGATTATTTTTCCTTGACAGGTAAACGTACGTTTAGTATAATTGAGGTGGTACCGTTATCGCTTTTCCAAATGACGCAAAAGGAAAAAGGAAAAAGGAAAGGGATCACCGATGGCTGTCAGGCGTATTTTCTGTCTCGATATGGATTGCTTTTTTGTCTCGGTTGAACGGGTGCTCAATCCGGCGTTGAGGGGCAAACCTGTAATAGTCGGCGCGAAACCCAATGAGCGCGGCGTTATATCCGCCTGTTCCTATGAAACGCGCAAATTCGGTGTCCACTCCGGAATGGCTAGTTCACGCGCCGGACGCCTTTGTCCGCACGCGATATTCCTTCGCGGCAATGGAAAGCATTACACACTCTTTTCCCGCGAGGCTCGCGCTATTTTGGAAACTTATGTCCCTGTCGTACAGGCGGCATCGATTGATGAATTCTACCTTGACATGACCGGTACCGAGCGCCTCTACGGCCCCATGCTTAAAAGCGCGAAGCGGATAAAACGCATGATATATCGCGGAACCAAACTTCCATGCACGATTGGAATAGGGTCATCGAAAATGATTGCGAAAATCGCGTGCAATCTCGCGAAACCGGACGGCATCCTGGAGGTCGCTTCCGGCGATGAGGAAATGTTTCTTCGTGACCTGCCTGTTGGCGAGATGCCCGGAATCGGCAAGGTGATGCAGGAAAAATTGCACGAGTGGGGAATTTGCAATCTTGGCGAGGTCGCTGAAATCCCGCTGCCAATCCTGAAAAGCGCGTTTGGAAAGCATGGCGAAATAATGAGAGTGCGAGCGCGCGGCATTGGAAGCGGTAATGTTAATCCCATTGGCGGGCCGCCGAAAAGTATCGGGCATGAATCCACTTTCAGCGTCGACAGCGAAAACCCCGCCATGATTGAATCCGTTCTCTTTCGCCTTGCTGAAAAAGTAGGGCGGCGGCTTCGTAAAAAGAAACTGGTAGCGCGAACCATAACACTGAAATTTCGCCTGAGTAATTTCAAAACAATCACACGCGCGCATACTCTCGACCAGCCAACCGACCACGATGAGGCCATTTTCTCTGTCGCGCAAACACTGTTCAGAAAAGCGTATGGCTCACGCAGTCGAGTCAGGCTTGTCGGCATTAGAGCCACAAAACTATCCATAAACGCGGGACAGCTTTCTCTTTTCGGCACGGAGGATGAATTGAAAAAGCATAACTTTTACAGCGGATTGGACAGGATACGAAATCGTTACGGTTTCGGAGCGATTGTAAGCGGACGTAATTTCAAAAACGCTAAAACAAGCGCATGAACAATATCCTGATATCGTTCATTTGTAGGGGCGACCCACTAGTGGGCGAACCTTGGAAATTGTCTCAGAACCTCCAAAC
>CBDURE010000127.1:0-10060 GCA_965369605.1 uncultured bacterium | reverse complement strand
AAAATGAACAACAAAACAAAATGAACAACAAAATAAAATGAACAACAAAAAATCAAAACAAAATACGGGAATCCTCTATCTGGTTCCAACACCGATAGGAAATCTGGGTGATATGACACCGAGGGCGATTGATGTCATGAAAAGCGTCGGCCTGCTTCTGGCTGAGGATACGCGTGTTACGAGAAAACTTCTGACGCATTTTGAAATTAAAGTTCCGATTCGTTCATATCATGGATTCAACGAGCGTAAGAAACTAGGTTCAATAATTGAATTGCTTCGTGAAGGCAAATCGATTGCTCTTGTTAGCGATGCCGGTATGCCGGGGATATCTGATCCCGGCTCGATTATTGTTACAGCCTGCCGTGAAGAGGGAATCGATGTGATTGTTCTTCCGGGAGCATCGGCGGGGATTACAGCTCTTGTTTCCAGTGGATTTGAAATTCGAGGACATCTCTTTGAGGGATTCCTGCCTAAAAAGAAAAAAGAACTTGAACAAAAACTCCAAATGCTGCACGCATTTCCGGGCGCGGTTGTGGTTTATGAAGCGCCGAGCAGAATTCAGAAACTGATTGGGAAACTAGCCTCCGTGATGCCGAATCGACTGATTCATATTGCGCGTGAGATGACCAAGATTCATGAGGAGCATTTTCAGGATACGGCATCTGAGATTTCCAAACGGATAAATGAAACGAAACCACGCGGTGAATATGTTATAATTCTAGCACCGCTTCCTCCATCAACGGGGGAGCGATTTGTGCTGGATGAAGCCGGCATTTTAGATTTTCTTGCACAGTGTGTTGCATCCGGTTTAAGTGTTAAAGACGCGGCGCGCCTGTATTGTGCCGTAAGCGGTGTAAATCGCAGCGAGGTTTACCGTGTGATGAACCGCTCGTTGAAACACAACCGGGAATAAACAGCTTATACGGGAAGTACAGCGAATGTATCGATGCTTTTTCAAAACAATTCTGATTTTCGCGCTTGTTATTACCGCGGCAATGTCAGGCTGCATCAAGCCGGATAACGTTCTTACAAAAGGGATTGCGGGCGTTGATGATCAAATAATCTTTGCGACAAGCGCTCCAGACAATATCCTGATTTATTCAGTCGGACAGGCGAAAATGCTGCACACTCTTCCCGCAGATGAACGGCTTAACGACATGGTTGTGAATAAAGCCGGGACAATCGCCTATGTTGTTACTAAAAATGGCTGGCTGAATGTATTTAACCTGCAGCGAGGCGACAGGATAGCGCGAGTAAGGATTGGAACAATCCTTCAGTCTGTCGCGCTTAGCCCGGATGAAGAGGTTATCGCTGTCGGGGTTGGTTCGGAAGAGGATTACAACGCTCATGACATTTCATTCCGTTCAACAAGCAACATATATCGGGAAATCCTTCGTTTGCCGCTCAGGGGAGATATTCAGGACCTGGTTTCGAATCCGAATCCGGCATATCCTGAATTCTATATTATAAACACAAACGCGGACAAGGTGAGGGTTTTTAACTTTCACTCGATGGAACTAACAGGGATAATCACTCTTGGGGGAAGCCCATCCACGCTTAGTGTAACTCCTGACGGAGAGAAAGTTTACGCGACACTGAACGCCCGCAGCGCTGTGCTTGTGATTGATTCGCAGACACGCGAGATTATAACCCGCCATGAACTCACCGGAGCCGCGCCTCATTATCTCGCTTTCTCGCAGGATGGTAAAACCGCGGCGGTAACTGACCGCGAGATGTACAGGGTTTATTTCATCGATAATTCAGCGGATGAAATCATCGGATATAAATTATTTCCTGAAAATCTGGCGTACTCAATTTATCCTGAAATAATCGCATTCTCAGGGAACGCTGATTATCTTTATGTGATTTCAGGGCATAACTCAAACCTTAGAGTGATTGATATTCGAACGATGGAGATGGTTCAGAATTACAGCCTTTCCAAAGCGCCGGGCGCAATGCATGTTATCTGGGGCAGTGGAAAAGAGGCGTAGATTTTGAAAGCTTGGGTTTGTTTAGAAGCGTGGGGTTAAAACCCCACGTTAATTGATAAGAAAAAATATGAGGTATTTCAAAATGACAGTGAAGGGTATGGTAAATATCCTTTTTTTATCTCTTGTTTTGGTTATTATGCCGGGATGCGCTCCGCAGAGTGAGATTTCATCATCAACAAGGATTCTCATAGGCGGAAACATTCAGGGACAGATTTACTCGTCACAGGAGAAAAAAGGTTTTGTTCAAGGCACGCTAGCCAGACTTGGCGGAATGATAGACCATATGAACAAGGAAAAACCCAAACCTTTTGCTCTGATACAGGCTGGGAATTCCATATCCATTGAAAATGAAAACCAGGCAAAAACAGCGGGACTTCTTGCCAAAGGCGCGCAAATCATAGGATTTGGAGCTAATCTGGCATCAACATACGAATTCAACGATACACCTGAATATGCGAAAAAACGCGCGGAAACAGGCTGGAAACAGGTAGTAAGCAATGTTAAACCACTGGATGGCGTTGCACCGCCAATATTATTTGAGGAATATCACAGGGTTGACCCTGGAAACGGCCAATTTGTTTATTTTTTGAATATAATAGCAAAAGATTACTACAACGATTCTTCGCTCCTTAATGAACACTACGAATGGGTTGAACCTACTGAGATATTAATTCCCTTTGTGAGGACAATTCGCTCAAACGATATTCTCGTTGTTTATTTCCAGACTGATGCTCCAAACACTTTAAACAAGCTTTACAGTGTTCAGGAATCAGAGATTATCACGCTTCTGGTTCTGAATGACAAAGTCTTTCAGCGAGTGGACAAGAGAAGGCCGGATAAGATCAAAGGTGTGAATATCGCAAGCGTACCGAAAAATATATCAACGTTGAATGCAGTGGATATCTGGTGGGATCCCCTGCGGGAAGAATGGAAGATAGAGACTCAGTCGTTTATGGCAGGATTGAATTACGAGGAGAATAAGGAAGTAAAAAATCTGCTTGAGAAAAAGAAATAAAACTGAACGCATAGGACAGGGTTATATGTCCTATAAAAGAAATTGGAAACGGAAATAACAGATGTTAAATCTTTGTGATACATGGGAACTGAAACGATGAGAAGAACTGGATTGGTTGTTTTATGTGGTCTGCTTTTGCTCCTTGTTGGATGCACAATGGCAGACAGGCCTGTGGAATTCAGGTTGTTGTTAAGCACGGAACTAAACAACAGGCTTGGGCCATGCGGATGACATGGTGACGACAACGGTGGACTCGCCCGTCGGGCGTGGATTTATCAGCAATATGAAAAACAAAATGGCACTCTGCCGTTTCTGTTTGAGCTTGGCAATACGACATCCAACACATCGGAGCTATACACCTACACGATGACGCAGTTGTATCCAATATTTAAAACACTGGGTGTTCAAGCCAACCTGCTTCAGGATTTCGAGATGAGGGACAAGGAAGATGGATTTATAAAACGCCTTAACATGGACATTCCCAACGTTCTTTCAAATGTTTATCCAAGGGACCCGTCAACGGATTTCAACAAACTGCAGCAATTCTATTCGACCAGCCTGCCTGGTGGGGTTGATATGTATATCATCAATCTCTTTGATGTAGATAATGTCAAGAGGTTTAAATCCATTAATGTGAATTACGAAGCTATTCCGCCGGTTGAATTCCTGGAGAGTTTTATCAATCAGATTGATCCAGCGGATGTTCTTATTGCCAGGATAAATATCAAGGACACCGAGAGAATTACCAAGGTTCTTGAATCTGACGCCGCAAAGAGAATAGACCTAATGTTAATACCGCATAGTGTAAGCAAAGACTTTGTAACCATGGAAGAGAAAAGTTTATCCAAGTTGAACACAGGCTGGAGCAAATCGACAAAAACTCCGTATCAAGAAGCAGAGGACAAGAAGGCAAAAGAAGCTCGAATAAAGAAATACATGGATGGTAAGAAGGAAAAATTGCAGGAGGAACCGGAAAAGGGGAGTAATGGCGCGAAAGGGAAAGATGCATCACTGAAAGACCCCGATGACTGTTCAGATGAAATAATAATCTCGGCAAAGAACCCTAATGGCCAGCCACCGAGTGGCCAACCACCACGTCTAACCGATGAACCGCTTCTAACAGGTGATGCACAGACTGAATTAACTCCGGAAGCAACTACTGATGTGCCACCTCCACCTGCTGAGGTAACAAACAAGCCGGCAACCCCTAAAAAGGAAAAGCCGAAATTAACGCCGGAAGAAATTGATTTACATGAGGAATCACGTGAATTCATGGATATTTTAAATGAATACCATGCGGTTCCAGAGCCAAGGTCAGCCGAGTACCTCAGAGAGATTTATTTCCAGCGCACTGTTGATGGTGAATATACAATCAAAGTATCTGATATTTTAATCGACAAGAGATATCCTGAGGATAAGGCAATCAAGGATTTGGTTGATGAATGTGAAAAAGTTATTGCCTTAATGAGAACAAAAGCAAACGTCAAACGCCAAATTGCATACACGGAACGCAAAGTCAGCAACGCAGGAGAGAATCCGTATGTAGGGACTCAGACATGCAAAGAATGCCATGAGGAAGCATATGATATATGGGCGTCATCAAAACACGCTCGCACTCTCGAACTGCTGGAGAATAGAGGACAGCAGGATGATGAACGCTGCCTTAAGTGCCATCTTACAGAATGGATAAAACCGACATATTATGTGAAGGAATGGACGTTTGATAAATTCGCGCCTGAACTGGGCTGTGAAACATGCCATGGACCCGGCGCCGCGCATGTCAGGATTCTTGATTACTCACTGCAGGGAACTCGTAAGGCACACTGGGATATAATTAAAGAAGAGAAACCGAATCTGTTCCTGAAAGATTTATTGGCTGAGGCAAAGACGGTTTGCGCACAGTGCCATGACCAGGCGAATTCACCCGATTTCGATTTCATCGAGTATTGGTCGATGATTGAACATCCCAGCCCCGTTATAGAAGATCCGTTGGATAAGATTATGAAGATGCGGCAACAGAAGCAGAGAGAAGAAGCGGCGAGACTTAGGGAAGAAGCTAAGAAAGCTGATGGGAAGTAATGGTCAGGGGGTTGAAACTCAAGTTATAAGTACGGCAGGTTAAAAGCCTGCCGTTTTTGACAGGGGTGCTGAAGCACCCAACTTCCGGCAAGGGTGCCGAAGCTCCCGGCTGAAGCTTCCGACCGAAGTTCCTGGTCGAAGCTCCAAGGCAAAACTCTAAGGTGAAATTCCCGGACAGAAACTACCGGATGGATATGAGGTTGGGTTACGGGTTGAGGTTTTTAGCCGATTTTGTACTTCGCGATTTCCGATGAGAACAAATCTCCACCGAAGCAGTCGTTTACCACTATCGCGGGAAAGTCTTTTACTTCAAGGCGGCGGATAGCCTCGGGACCGAGGTCATCGTAGGCAATTACATCAGCTTTAACGATTGATTTCGCAATCAGCGCGGCGGCGCCTCCGGTTGACTGGAAATAGACTCCGCTGAATTTTTTCATGGCGTCAAGCACCTCAGGACTTCTGTTCCCTTTTCCAATCATTCCGCGCAATCCCTGCTCCATCAGGATTGGGGCGTATGGGTCCATGCGGTAACTGGTTGTGGGACCGGCGCTTCCAATAGCTTTTCCCGGTGGTGTTGGCGATGGGCCAACGTAATAGATGATGGAATCTTTGAGATCGAACGGAAGTTCCTCCCCAGCCTGGAGTGAATCAACAAGACGTTTGTGGGCTAAATCTCGTCCCGTGTAGATGATTCCGGTGATATATACGATATCTCCAGCGTGGAGGCTTTCCGCTTTTTCAGCGGTAAGAGGTGTTTCAAATGTTTTTTTTTGTTCTGGCATGAGTCATCTCGCAATTTAATTTATGGTTTTTCCCGGTGAAGGGACACCGGGTTACAGGTTTAATTCACGTCTTTCCCCGGTGAAGGGACACCGGGTTACATTGTAAAAACAAAAACTACAATTCCTCCAGCATGCTTAAATACCGGTTGAGTTCCGTTTCGCTCCATTTTTTGTGTTCACCGAGTGCGGTAATAGCATCTTTGGCTTTCGATGCTGGAACCATCACTTTTATTCTTGTGAATGAAAATCCCGATCCTGTTGACGCGCCAAAGACACTTGTCATGCCTCCCTCGCTGACAACACAGGGGATACCGGCATCCTCAATCTGGGTTTTTAAAAGCTGCGCTTCCATTAAGTCATTCAGTTTGAAAAGTGAGATGAGGTCATCCGATTCACGAGTCATGTCGGGCATCAGGATATCCGCCGCTTTGAGTTCAAGTTTGCAGGATGGGCATCTGGTTTCATCATCTGAATCAAGTTCCGCGCCGCATGCCGGGCATGTTGATATTTTTTCTGTCATGGTTTTTGCCTCTCTGTTATTTTCTATTCACGCTTTCCCCGGTGAAGGGACACCGGGTTACAGGTTTAATTCACGTCTTTCCCCGGTGAGGGGACACCGGGTTACATTTGTTTAAAGTTCCACCTCACGATGCCGTTGCGCGTGGCAATTGATATTCAACGCCACGGGCATTGATGCAATATGGCATGGTGCGTAATTAATAAATACCTCAAGCGACGTTGTGCTGCCGCCAAGTCCCTGAGGGCCTACTCCGGTTTTATTTACCTCTTCGAGAATTTCCTCTTCGAGTGCAGCGATGTCCGGGTCGGGATGGCGTTCTCCGATGTTTCTAAAAAGCGCCTCTTTCGCCATCATAGCCGCTTTTTCGAAATTCCCCCCTATCCCAATTCCGAGTACGGTTGGAGGGCACGGGTTCGCTCCCGCAATCGTTACCGCTTCGACAATCCATTTCTTTATTCCCTCGCGGCCATCAGCGGGTTTCATCATGTTGACCTTGCTCATGTTTTCGCTGCCGCCGCCTTTTGCAGCGAATTTTATTTTCAGTTTGTCTCCGGCGACCGGTTTGTAGTAAATAATCGCGGGAGTGTTATCCTTTGTGTTTACTCTTTTATAGGGATGCTCCACGACACTTTTTCGTAAGTACCCTTCCTCGTATCCCTGACGTGTTCCCTCGTTGATATAATCCTCGAGTTTGTGAAGGCCGCCATCGATTTCAATATCGCTGCCTATTTCGACAAAGAAAATCGCCAGGCCTGTGTCCTGGCATGTGGGCATATTTTCATCTTTTCCGATCCGGGCGTTCTCGATGATTTGATTAAGTGTCTCCCTTCCGATGGGCGATTTCTCGGTCTCTCTGAATTTTTTGAAAACATCCAGCATGTCATCCGGCACGATACAGTTTGCTTCAATGCACATTTGTTTAACGGCGTTGATGATTTCATCTTTGGCGATTACACGTTTTTGAGTCATGTTTGAATACCTGTTTTAAATGATTTTAACAAGGGGGTTAATAGCCTGTCGGAAAAGGCGCCAATCTGATTTAAAACGTCGGGTGCCGCCCATACAACCGTCTCGGTTTTATGGGTGACATGTTGCGAAGTTACGCATTTCACCCACAAATCACAAAAAGACGTGATGTGTGGGCGGCACCCGCCAGTTATCAGGTATATGTTATGTTTGAAGATCAATATGCTTTTTCGACAAGGGCTTAAGCCCCCTTGCCCAACAGTTTTGTTAATGCATTTCAAGCCAGTGTGCATGGCTATTATACGCTTTGAAAGTTTTTAGTCAATTATAGAGAAAACAAAAAGCCCGGCTTGCGGCCGGGCTTGATTTCTGATTATTGCATTGATTTATCCCGTTGATTAATTCTCAAGCAGGTCGCCGTAGAAACAACCGTTGATGCTTATGTTGTCAATGAGAACGCCCGCGTTTTCACCACATAAACCTGGAGCAGCATCATCATACCTTTCTGTCGCAGTGAATTGGAATCTAAACAGTACGTTGGTTCCTTCATAACTTGAGATGTCAACAGATGCTGAGGAACACTCGTTCACTGTGATTGGAGTCATAATTTCAACCCATGGTCCCGTGCAGCCATTGAGTGAAATCCATGCATGAACGCTGCCGTCAGCGCCCATGTTGGTGCAGTAATCGAATTCAAGCAAACCATTGGCTGATGCGGGAAGTGTCAATTCAGGACTGACAACATTATTATCCGCATTTTCCCTGTAATCGTACATTGTATCGCAAAGGCCCATGTCACTTCCGGTTGAAAGGTATCCATCCACAATAGCATTGCAACCAGTAATGGGTTCATCCGGCGCGCATCCCCAGACGAAATTGCTGTTAGGCCACACGCCGCCATCACCGTTTGGAAGACCACATCCCCCGCCATACGGGGTCCAGTCATCTTCAGAATTCCAGCCTTCACAATTAAAAACTCCATCGTCAGGACCGAGACAGCCATCAAATGTATAAAGTAGTTCCTGATCGGTACAAATGGCTACTGAAACAACAGTGGCAGTAAAAGCCTGATATGTCTGGAAAGCGGGAATCATATAGTTATCCAGTGTAGCGCCATCCGGACAGTCGATTAGGTAATCGCGTGAATCCAAATCCGGATTACCAATAATTCTGTCATCGACAACCGTTACGAGTCCCGGATATTCGCCGAAAGTAAGAAGATTTTCGTTTCTGATAGGAACATTGAAAACAAGGGGTGAACCGGGCATTCCGGTTCCGGTGCCGTCATCGACTGTAAGAGTTGATCGGTCTGATGCCATACCTGCGATTTCAACATGAACAGCGGAAACCTCGCTGGATGCGTAAACTTCTGAAGAGTCGGCATCCGCGAAATTGGTTTCAGTCGATACAATTGCATCGGTCTGCCAGTCGTAAACTTCGACTTTTACGAAATACTCAGTCGTGTCATCGTCTGTATCCCATGTATTGCCCAATGCGGGAGTTGCATCGCCCTCAGGAGGCGTCGCAACTACTTTCCATGCGGCTTTGCGGTTGAATTCGGGATTGTAGTATTTCGGAACAAGCCTGTCAGACTTAACCGCGCTGTGGCCGTATCCCATTGTCAGATACATGCTAAAAGTGAGAGTTGAACCTGCTTCAAGATCAAAAACGACATCAAACTCATGAGTTGCTCCCATTGCTAATTTGTTCCATTCAGTTGGGCTTGGAACGGGGTCGATTTCGGTTTCATCCACGGCAAGAAAATACGGCATCGCCGCGTCATCTTCGGTAATCTCGAAGAGATCCAACGTGTAGCCATCGGGATTGACACAGATTCCATCATATATTTTCTCAAAGTATGTCGGGAAAGTTGTTGGAACATTTCCTTCACCGGGTACGATAACCATCGCAACGTCGAAAACATCAAGGTCAAGGCGATTCACCGCTGACGGCGGGTCCAAAATATCACCCTCTTCAAACGGATGTTTAATAGAAAATACCAGTGATAAATCACCTTCCGGTGTTATATCAATCCCGGAAATTGTCAGGCAATTCTGACATGGAGCCATGGTGAAATAGCTGATACCATTGACAACCCAGCTTTCACCAATTGAGCTGGTACGTTTTGCGACAAGCTCAGCGGTCATGCAGTCAGGATTAATTGTGAGGTCATACGCTCCCATCAATCCGAAATCCCTGGTATTGTTTGTTGACTCCATCAAGTTATCGGGTGTAACAATCGTATCCCCGCTTGAACACCCAAGTGAACACCCAAGAATCAGAATAAATGATGCCAGTGCTGCTAGTAGTCCAAACTTCCTGAAAAAATGCATAATTAATACTCCCATGCGAATTTTAAAACAAGTAATTGTAAGCAATGTTAAAACGTGCCATACATTTAAGATAACTACTTAAAATATGACAGCGCATATTGTAGAAAAGTATCTGATTACTTGCAACTGTTATGTGATTTAATATGAAAGTCCGGTTGAATTTTAAGATAGCAGAGGGTTGGAATAGCAGAGGGGATTGGAATAGCAGAGGGAAGTGGAATAGCAGGGGGAAGTGGAATAGCAGGGGGAAGTGGAATAGCAGGGGGAAGTGGAGTAGCAGAGTGAATTGGAATAGCAGAGGGGATTGGAATAGCAGAGGGGATTGGAATAGAAGAGGGGATTGGAATAGCAGAGGGGATTGGAATAGCAGAGGG
>CBDURE010000126.1:0-10126 GCA_965369605.1 uncultured bacterium | reverse complement strand
GATTGCGGCGTATAAAGCGTTAACGTTCTGATAATTGAAAATGCTTAATTTGGGTTTTAAATTCTGTTCTGTCAGCAGTTCAAGCGCCTGCAAGCCGCCTCGTTTTTCCACCTTTTCAAGTAAAAGGCGCCCTGATTCGACGTTTTCCTCAAAATTAAGTTTGCGATGAAACTGTTTGATTTTGCTTATCGCGGTTGGAGAAACCACAAAGGAAAGCCAGTCAAGTGATGGTGTAGTGCGTTTCTGAGTGATGATTTCCACAATATCGCCGCTTTTAAGCTGCCTGTCCAGAGGAGCAATCTGGCTGTTAATCCTCGCTCCCTTGCATGTGTCGCCGACTTCCGTATGGATGTGATACGCAAGATCAACAGGTGTCGCTTTGATTGGCAGCGCGATTACCTCACCCTTTGGCGTAAAAACAAAGACTTCCTCACTAAGCAGTTCAATAGTCAGAGTATCCATGAATTCTCTTGCATCCATGGTTCCCGCCTGCCAGTCAACAACATTACGGAAAAACGCAAGGTGCTGGTCGAACGCTGAGGGTTCCTTGGTGCCTTCCTTGTAGAGCCAATGAGCGCAAACGCCATACTCCGCGACTCTATGCATATCTTCGGTTCTAACCTGAACTTCAACCGGTTTATGCTTGGGGCCAAACACAACGGTATGCAGCGAACGGTACATGTTCTGCTTGGGGCGGCCAATATAATCCTTTATTCTTTCGCCCATTGGTTTCCAAACCAGGTGAATTATGCCTATTGTGGAATAGCAATCTTTGAGGTTTGGAACTATTACTCGAAGCGCCATTAAATCCATAATCTGGTTGAAGTTAAGATTGTCGCGCTTCATTTTTTTATAAATTGAATATAGATGCTTTGCCCGTCCCTGAACAGTGGCATCAATATCCATAGCTTTAAGCACTTTTGTTAGTTCAACAATCAGTTCATGGATTGCTTCCTCGCGCTCCGCTTTTCTCATTTCAACTTTATGCGAAATATCCCTGTAGATATCAGGCATCAGATGCTTGAACGCAAGGTCCTCCATTTCGTTTTTCATGTTGTAAATACCAAGCCTGTGAGCGAGGGGAGCAAAGAAGTCGAGCGTGTCCTGAGCGATTCGTTTTTGTTTATCATCAGGAAGGTATTGGAGAGTTTTCAGATTATGCAGGCGGTCGGCAAGTTTAATTAGAATCACGCGGATATCCTTTGTGATTGCAAAAATCATCTTCCTTGCATTTTCAGCTTTCCTTTCCTCATAGGAAGAAAAGCTCATCCGGCTTAACTTTGTGACGCCCTCCACAAGTTCCGCGATTTCCTCGCTGAATTCCTCGGCAATCTGGGCATGGCTGACACTGGTGTCCTCGATGACATCGTGCATTAGAGCGGCGGCAAGCATTTTGTCATCCCCTTTCATGTCCGCGAGAATATTCGCGACCTCAACCGGATGCATAAGATACTTGTCCCCACTTACTCGAATCTGCCCCGCGTGAGCATTCTCAGCAAAAAAATATGCCCGTACGACAAGGTCGAAATCAATGCCATCCGGCTGTGCCGCAAGAATGTTCTCTGTCAGGATATCCAAATCCTTTGGCAGATTCGATTTGCAGACTGGTCCTGTAAACCTCTTATTTTCCGGTCTTTTGAACACTCTTTCCTGCATAGCTCAATAAATCACTCTAGAAACATGAGAAGGGTTGTATTTAATTATAATCAATTATGAAAAACACTCTTCTGCATTTTAACTTAAATCAGAGCACAGAAGAAGCCTCAATTTTAATTTTACCACCTGTTAATATTCATGAATATATTTCGACAGCTAATCCTTGACACCTTTATATTGGTAGCGTAAAATTTCACATGGAATCAGGCCGTGATTATCAAAGTAATTCATTAATTGCAATGAATCCTGATAATCGGAAATTAAAATGGCCTGAAGAAAATAACTTGAAAACTGTAAAGGCAACGTCGCATCAGAAGATGCGGCATTAGTTTTATATCAGGAATTTTTGCGGAGATGATGTCTCAGGTTATGATGCAATCGCTCCGTTATATTTTATAAGCAGGCAATCAGTTATGATGTTTGTTACAAAATCCCGGATTTTGCACTTTGTGAAAACCGGGAGGGAGCTATATAAAAGATGAAACCGTGGCGAACACCGCTGGACGTCGATAAGCAGAAGACGCCGCACGGTAAGATTTATATCATTGTGGACAGATGCAAAGGATGCGGTTTTTGTGTTGAGTACTGTCCGCGTGATGTTCTTGAAATGTCTGATGAGTACAATCAAAAGGGTTATCACGTACCTTTTGCAAAAGATGAAAGCAGATGCATTAATTGTGATCTATGTGAATTGATCTGTCCTGAGTTTGCGATTTTCGTTCTCAAGGATGATGACGAACCGGAAGACAAACTTAAGGAACATGTGGACACGGCGCTTGATGATTCAGATGAGGAGCCATCAGATGAGGAGCCATCAGATGAGGAGCCATCAGATGAGAAGCCATCAGATGAGAAGAGCTCTTCAACAGAGACGGATTAGCATGAATCCCCATTAGGGGCTTTTTTTTTAGGCTGTTCTGTTAATTCAGAATAACAGCCTTAATTTCATTTTTGCAATTGCTTTTATTTTTAAAATTAAGCAACCAGGTGCCCGTAGAGGGTTGGTAATGACTGGAAAAATAAAACAAATTAAAACCGTACCGGCTGACCCATCAGGTGTTTTGACCGGTTCGCATTATCTTGACGGTGATCACGCCGTATCTGAGGGATGCATCGCTGCCGGATGCCGTTTCTTCGCCGGTTATCCAATTACGCCGGCGACGGAAATCGCGGAAAGAGTCTCGGCGCGTTTCCCACGCCTCGGCGGGATTTTCATCCAGATG
The DNA here is from genome assembly GCA_965369605.1 of uncultured bacterium. Classification (GTDB taxonomy): domain Bacteria; phylum JAJVIF01; class JAJVIF01; order JAGGVT01; family JAGGVT01; genus JAGGVT01. The sequence continues at coordinate 7,247 of CBDURE010000126.1, read as the reverse complement.
GAAGACGAGCTTGCCAGTATGAACGCGATTCTAGGAGCAAGCTGGGGCGGCGCGAAAACGATGACTTGCACATCCGGTCCGGGTTTCTCACTCATGATGGAAAATTTCGGGCTTGGAATTATGCTTGAAACACCTTGCGTTCTCGCCAATGTGCAGCGTGGAGGGCCATCGACCGGACTTCCCACTCTTGTCGCACAATCCGATATGATGCAGGCTCGATGGGGCAGCCACGGCGATTACGAGGTCATCGCTCTTGTTCCGGATTCTCCGCAGGAATGTTTTGATCTGACAATAACAGCGTTTAATTATTCGGAATTATACAGAATGCCTATTCTGATAATGATGGATGAATGTGTCGGACACATGACAGAGCGGGTTATCATTCCTGATGCTGACAAAATTCAGATTGTACCAAGACGCTATACAACCGAACCGCCATCAACCTACCTTCCATACAAACCTGATGAAGACCTTGTTCCTCCAATGCCGCCTGTTGGTGAGGGTTACAGGTTTCATGTTACCGGACTGACCCATGATGAAAAGGGTTATCCCGTGATGAACGCAGCCGCTCAGGAAAAACTGGTAAACCGACTTATCAATAAAGTCAAAGATCACGCTGAAGAGATCATCATTACAGATGAAAATTACATGGATGATGCGGAGATTGTCATTTTAAGTTACGGCATTACAGGTAGAGTCGCAATCCCCGCGATTGAAAAAGCGCGAAATGAAGGAATAAAGGTCGGCAGCATGCGATTAAAAACAGTCTGGCCATTCCCGGAAAAGCGAATCAGGGAAATGTCCAAAAAAATAAAAGGCTTCGTGTTTCCTGAATTGAACATGGGGCAGGTTGTTCTTGAGGCTGAGCGATGCGCCTGCGGAAATTGCAAAGTTGTTCGAGTAACACACGCCGGCGGATGGGTTCATGATCCTGAAGTTATTTACAACGCAATCAAGGAGGCTGCAAAATGAGCGAAAGTACTCCTCCAAAAATAATGCGGCGCAAACCGGTTTCTGATCATCCGATGTCTGACCTTTTAAGGATAGATCGTTTTCCACATGTATGGTGCCCAACCTGCGGCCTTGGCACGGTTGTAAATTGCCTTGCCTCGTCGATTCTAAAAACTCCTGAAGTTGACCCCAATCACATTGCAGTTGTCAGTGGAATTGGCTGCACTGGACGAGGCGCCGGTTATCTGAGATTCGACAGTTTCCATACAACTCACGGACGCGCTCTTCCGTTTGCAACCGGTCTCTCTCTGAGCCGCCCCGATATGAAAGTGATTGTATTCAGCGGCGATGGCGATATCATTTCGATTGGCGGGAATCATTTCATTCATGCCGCGCGTCGAAATATGGACATGGTTGTTATCTGCGTGAATAATTTCATTTACGCCATGACCGGCGGACAAACTGCCCCAACAACTCCTACACATGCAAGAAGTTCGACCAGCCCATTCGGCAACAGCGATACTCCGTTCAATCTCCCCTATCTCGCGGCGAGTTGCGGAGCTACTTATGTCGCGCGATGGACAGCTCTTCATGTAAGGCGGCTGCAGAAATCGATCAATGAAGCCTTAAAGAAAAAAGGATTCAGTTTCATCGAGGTTATTTCTCCTTGTTCCACGCTTTATGCCCGATTGAACAAGCTTGGTACAGGTCTTGATTTGATGAGATTCTATCACGACAATTCAGAGATCGATCACGATGCGGATTTAAAAAGCCTCGATATAAATTTCAAAGGCAAAATCACTTGTGGAAGATTTGTCAATGAGGACCGTCCAACTTTCAGGGACAGGTACGATGAGGAAAATTCACTGATTCTGGGAGACAGGTTCGTTCACTACGATCTGCCTGATTTTCAACATATAAACGACAACTCCGATAAGGAGAAGAGTGAAAAGTGAAAAGGGAAATACGAATATCCGGTTTTGGCGGACAGGGTGTAATCAAATGCGCGTATATCATCGGCAAAGCTGCCAGTATTTTTGATACAAAGTTCGCCACGATGACACAGAGTTTCGGTCCTGAAGCGAGAGGATCATCCTGCAGCGCGCAGCTGGTTATCGAGGATGATCATGTCGAATATCCATATCTGCAGAACACGCAGATTCTGGTCAGCATGTCGCAGGATGCCTACACCAAATTCGAGGCGGAGATGGGTGAGGAAGGTCTTATCCTGATTGATGAAAGCCTTGTGCATCCAAAACCTCCGAGGGGAAATATCAGGCAGTATGCAATACCCGCGATGAAATTTGCAGAGGAAATAGGCAACAAGATTGTGTTAAATATAATCATGTTCGGATTTTTTGTCGCGATGACTGACGGACTGCTCGATTATGATTCAGCTGTGAAGTCGGTTGAAACCTCCGTTCCAAGTTCAACAATCGATATGAACATGAAGGCGTTTAACAAAGGTTTTGAATACGGGAAGTCGTTGCTTGAAAAAGAGGGATAGCAGGTACTGGCGATTGGTTTACGATATCAGCCTGACTTGATTACAATCAATTTGTTTTTTCAATCTCAATAAGATAATCCTCCGTAATGGAGATTAATGGTTGAAGTTAATTTGAAATTCAGGGATCGCCTTGCCGAAATGATCGGCGGCGAGATGCATAATCTGTGCTATCAGTGCGGCGCGTGTGTCGGAGACTGCCCTGCCGCAAGATATTCCGATGAATTCAACCCTCGCCTTATCATGCTGAAAACGCTTCTCGGCATGGAGGATGACCTGATAAAGGAAAACTCCATTATCTGGGAATGCACAAATTGTTTCACCTGCTATGAAAGATGCCCTCAGGATGTTAAACCGATTGAAATTATCATCGCGCTGAAAAACATGGTACATGATAAAAACTTAAGCCCTGAAAATGTTAATAATATAATCAAAAGTGTGATGCAGACCGGCAGGACGGTTGTTCTGAACGAAACTGCAAAACGCAGGCGTGAGGAGCTCGGGCTTCCGCCGCTAAAAGATATGCCTGTAAACGAGTTGACTGCGTTAGTAAAACCTGAAATGGTGGGATGCGATGACTGAAAAGAAAAAAATCGCTCCCTTTTTCGGATGCATGATATCGACCAAGTATCCGCAGTTTGAAGCAGCAGTTCGCCTTACCATGCCTGAACTCGGATTCGAACTCGTTGACCTGGATGGTTTCACCTGCTGCCCTGATCCGATTTATTTCCAGGCTGCGGATAAATTAAGCTGGCTTTCAATCGCCGCACGAAATATCACTATTGCTGAAGACGCCGGACTTGACCTTGTAACCTGCTGTTCGGGATGCACATCATCGCTGGCTGAAACAAACCACATTCTGAAACACGATGATGAACTTCGCAAACAGGTCAATGAAAAACTGGCTAAAATCGGCAGGGAATTCAAGGGAACGATTAACGTGCGGCATATTGCGACTGTTATTCGTGACGATGCCGGTTACGAGAAAATCACCGAATCGGTTAAGAATCCGCTTGAGGGTTTCAGGATTGTATTTCATTACGGATGCCATCTTCTGAAGCCTGAGGTAATCATGAACGTGGATGATTCAGTTCATCCGACAATACTTGAAAATCTTGTTGGCGCTATCGGCGCTGAACCGATAAGCCATCGAGAGAAAATCAATTGCTGCGGTAAATCATGCATGAACGAGGATATACCGCCTAAAATGATGTACGACATTCTGACATCGGTCGAGGAGCATAATCCAGATTGCCTGTGCCTGATTTGCCCGACCTGTTTCGACCAGTATGATACCGGGCAGATAAAAATGAAGCGAATCTATGACAGGAAATTCGAAACTCCCATAGTCTATTATTTCCAGCTGCTCGCGCTGGCACAGGGAATCGAACCGGACAGGATTGGAATCAAGTGGCACAAGATTAAACCCAAAGCGTTCATGGAGAAGATTTCATCGCTTGCAGGATAATTAAGACCTCACCCCCAACCCCTCTCCTGATGCTGGAGAGCCACTAGAGGCGAGGGGTCGGGGGTTAGGTACTTATTACTAAACGATGACGAATACGAAATCTGAAAATAGCAAAATTGAGAATCCCTCGGGAAAGGGAGTTCTTGTCATAGGTGGTGGAATAGCGGGAATCCAGTCCGCGCTTGATCTTGCCGACAGCGGGTATCAGGTTTATCTGGTTGAACGTACACCATCAATCGGCGGACGAATGGCGCAGCTCGACAAGACTTTCCCAACCATGGACTGCTCTATATGAATTCTCGGGCCACGGATGATGGATGCCGGTCGGCATCCGAACATTAAACTGCTAACCTATTCCGAGGTCAAATCGCTTAAGGGCAAAGCCGGCGATTTCAAAGCGACAATTTTTAGAAAGCCGCGTTACGTAATTGAGGACATTTGCACAGGATGCGGTAGCTGCGCTGAGGATTGCTCTCGCGTTGTTCCGAATGAATTCGATGAGGGCCTCCACGCGAGAAAAGCGATATACATCCCATTTCCACAGGCTGTTCCGAAAGTTTATACAATCGACAGGGAGAATTGCATCAACGCGAATTACGATTTCATGGCGTGCCAGCGATGTTTCAACGCGTGTAAAATCGGCGCGATTAATCACGAGATGAAACCTGAGGAGATTGAGATTGAAATCGGCAGTGTGATTGTTGCGACTGGCTTCGACCTTTACGATCCGCAACCTCTTTCATTCTACGGTTATAAAAATCATAAGAATGTAGTAACAAACCTTGAATTGGAAAGGCTTCTGAATGCGTCCGGACCTACTGATGGCCATGTTTTTCGACCCACGGATAAAAAGATTCCGAAGCGAATCGCATTTGTCCAATGTGTAGGGTCACGCGGTGAGGCTGATCATGAGTACTGTTCACGCTACTGCTGCCTCAACACTATCAAGGACGCGATGCTTGTAAAACAGCATGATCCTGAGGTTGAGGAAATGCTGGTTTTTTATATCGACATGCGCGCTTGCGGCAAGGGATTCGAGGATTTCTACAAGCGTTCGCGGAAAATGGATTTCATTAAATTCATTCGCGGAAAACCATCCAGCATTGAACAAATCAACGATGACGGCGATTTGGAACTCAGAGTTGAAGATACTGAAACCGGTGAGATTCAGACATACACTGTCGATCTCGCGGTACTTTCACCGGCGATGCTTCCATCTGAGGGTTCGGATAACCTTGCAAATATTTTGAATGTTAAAACTGATTCAAGCGGTTTTTATAAGCGTGATGATGAAAACGGCAACTTCCTGATGTCCACACGCGAGGGTGTTTATATTGCGGGATGCGCGCTTGGTCCTGCCGATATTTCGGAATCGGTCGCGCAGGCATCCGGTGCCGCAGTCCAGGCGGAGAAATGGGTTCAGGATTACAAAGTTGAAAAAGTCGAGGAGGAGATAGAACCGGTTGACACCAGTGGTGAGCCGAGAATTGGAGTGTTCCTGTGCCACTGCGGAATTAATATCGCGGGTGTTTTAGACATGAACCAGTTGGAGAAATACGCTCGCACGCTGCCGGGAGTAACCCTTGTGAAGCGTGATGTTTTCCTCTGTTCCGACGGTTCACAGAAAGACCTTCAAACGACTATCCGTGAGGAGAATTTAAACCGCGTTGTCGCCGTCGCATGCACTCCCCGTACGCATGAACCGATTTTCCGTGAGACCATGATGCGAATCGGCATGAATCCGTACATGCTTGAGATGGTTAATGTCCGTGACCAGTGTTCATGGGTTCACACGGAGCAGCCTGAACTCGCGACACTAAAGGCGCAGGATTTAATGCGGATGGCTGTCGCGAGGGTGAAACATCACATCGAACTGGTGCCGGAGGAAATTGACATGGAGCAGTCGGTGCTGGTCATTGGCGCTGGAATTGCGGGAATCCAGGCGGCGCTTGACCTTGACGCACAAGGATTCAAGGTAACCGTTGTCGAGAAAAACTCAAAACCGGGCGGCATGCTGGCTGAACTTCACAAACTATATCCGAACAACGCCGACGCTGATATTCTCTTAAAACGTAAACTGGAACTTTTGAAACAATCTGATATCGAGCTGAAATTAAAAACCGAAGTTGAAAAGATCGAAGGGTTTGTCGGTAATTTCGATGTTACATTATCCGACGGCACTTGCAGATTTGGCACAATAATTGTCGCTACCGGAGCCGCTTTATATGACCCGACCGGCGAATTCAACTACGGTGAATATAAAAATGTCCTGACTAATATGGAACTCGAACGCCTGTTGAAACAAGGCGGCGATTTAAAAATCGCCGGCAAAAAACCTGAAACTGTGGCGTTTATTCAATGTGTCGGGAGCCGTGATGAAACCAAGTCGCGTGAGTGTTCGCGCTACTGCTGTGCAACCTCGATAAAACAGGCAATCGCGCTTCGTGAGCGGGGAATAGAAGCTGTTGTTTACTATCGCGATATCAGAACCGTTTCCCATTTGTCGGAGGAATTATATAAAAAAGCGCGTGAGATGGGAGTCCGGTTTATTCACTTCACGGATGAGCATCCGCCTGAGATAATCGGTAAAAAGAAAGCTGAGAAAATCGAACACACTGAGCCGTCGCTGAAAATTCAAATAGAACTCGCTGTTGACGCTGTTGTGCTGGCGGTCGCGATGATTCCAAACGAAATCGAAAACGACAAAATACACGAACTCATCAAGGTCCCAAGGGGAGCGGATGGATTTTTCATGGAACGCCACCCGAAACTCGATCCGGTCGGAACCACTACTGAAGGCGTATTCCTTGCTGGTACAGTTCAGGGACCAAAGGATATAGCGGATTCAATAGCGCAGGGGTCAGCCGCCGCGGCAAAAGCGGTTAACCTGATTTGGCGCGGTTCGATTATGCTTGACCCGACGACATGCAGTGTTAAAATCGACCTCTGCCGCGCTTGTGGCAGATGTGTCGATATCTGCGAATTCCACGCGCCTGAAATTGTCGAGATTGAACCGGGTGTTTTCGCCGCGAAAATCAATCAGGCGTTATGCAAAGGATGCGGCACTTGCGCGAGTTGGTGTCCGACAGGCGCGATTATCGCGAATCATTTCACGGATGACCAGGTCGATTCGATGCTTGAAACACTACTGCTGGAGGAGATAGAGGATCCGATTTAGGTGATTCCGACGTATGGAATATGGCAGTAGTTTATTATTATTTTTAATGTGCTGAAAAAATCTCTTAAATTTGTTTTATAAAATACCATACACGCCGATATGCCTGCCAGGGCTGTCCTTTAGGTTGTGGCGGTATCATGGATATC
>CBDURE010000125.1:0-10194 GCA_965369605.1 uncultured bacterium | reverse complement strand
TTTATTATAGCCGATCAATGAGTTTTGAGACAGCCTCCTCATTAACCGGGAAAAAGAGGTCAATGTATGAGAGTTATAACAATAATCGCATCGATAATTATATTCACGTTTGGATTTTGCGCTTTGTCAATCGCTGATGAGAACAAAGAAACAAAGGAAATCGACGCGCTTGGAGAACTTCAAGCGGCAGCTGATTATTTCCACAATATCGGAATCGGTGAACTTAACACAGATATTAAAATAATTTTCGATCCTTCCGGCAGTTATAAAAAGAAAGACATTGAGAAATGGAACATACCAAAATCAGTGTATCCATGGATTGGGCATTATTACTATAAGGATGGCGGCATTTTTCAGTTTAAAGTTTTTGGTGAGGTTATAGCTCGCAACGATGCTGAAACCGCCGGGATGCAATCTACGATTGTAGTTCCGCTTATTCCCTTGCCGGGCGGGATTATGTGCGGTGAATCTGTGCTTGAAAGGTATTCTGTGAGTTACAAAGGCGAATTAGTACAGGATGGCCATCCGTGCAATATCATCAAACTTGAGGCAATTAATCGCGATGATGAGTTTTTCAGTTTCATCGAGTATTACATTGACAAGGAAGATAAAATTATTCGTAAAGTGGAATGCGCATTCGAACTGGGGTACTGGGCAGGCAGCGCCGAGGGTGAGTTCTTCTATAAGAAAAAACGCGGCAAATTGATGCCGAATGTCGGACATGGCACAGTATATTTCAGAAAGCCATATTCCAGATTATGGATAATCTGGGGCAAGTGGTCTGGATTCGACATGAAATCGCTTGATGAGATAGCGAGGTCGGATGAAGATGCGGAAAAGAAATAGCAGGGGATTAAAAAGCGTGTCGGAAAAGGTGTCAATTTGATTCAAAACGCTGCGTGCCGCCCATACAGCCGTCTCGGCTTTATGGGTGACATGTTGCGAAGTTATGCATTTCACCCACAAATCACAAAAAGACGTGATGTCAGGGCGGCACCCGAGAGTTATCAAGAAAATGGTATGTTTGAAAATCAACACGCTTTCCCGACAGGCTCTAAAACCCTCTGCTATTTCATTTTCCATTTGATACAATTTGTTCATGAGGATTAAACGAGAAAGCCTTTTGGTTTGTTTTATTCTTGTGCTCGGATTCGTGCTGAGATTAATCGGAATCAGGCACGGGCTTCCGGGGATTTATCATCCGGATGAGCCTATCGTTGTTTCGCGCGCTGTAAGTGTAGTTCTAAACGGCGATTACAATCCTCACTTTTTCCATTGGCCATCCCTTCTGATGTACCTTCTTGCAATCGAGTATGAAATTATCTACCTGTTTGGAAGAATTGCCGGAACGTTCAATAACGGTGAGGATTATTTCAAGTACTATTCAACTCACCGTGGCGAGTTCCACTACTGGGGTCGATTGCTAATCGCCGCGATGAGCGCTGGAATCGGGTACTTTTTCTATCTGACTGTGAAAACCTGGCTTGATAATAAATCAGCTATCTTTGCATTGTGCCTTGCCTCGATTACGCCACTTTTAATCAAGCATGGGCAGTATATTACTCCCGATATTCCTGCGCTGTTTTTCGCATCTATATCGATTTACTTTTTATCTCGATATCATTTTAAAGAAAAGAAAGCGTCATTTATCTACTGGGCAGCTGTGATGGCTGGACTCGCCACTGCGACCAAATACAATTACGCCTTAATGATAATCCCGCTTTTGATCATCTATTTCGTAAACACGTTGCCAAAGGAAAGATTTCGAATTAAGCCTTTGGTTTATACCTTCACATCTTTTCTTGTCTCGTTCTTCGTTTTCAATCCGTTCATAATCATTGATTTCTCGAATTTCATTTTTCAGTTCAAGGAGATTTCACTTCACCTTGGGGAGGGTCATATCGGAATGGAGGCGGGAGGGCATCCATCGGTTGAACTAATCCTGCATTTAATCACTGGAACAGGATGGATGTTCTTCATTGCTGCAATAATAGGGTTAGCCGTATCTTTCAGAAATAACAGGATGTGGACAATCGCGTTAATCTCATTTCCGCTTTTAATCCTTATCCTTCACGGGCGATGGTCTGTAACTGCTGACCGATACGCGGTTCCATTGTTGATATTCGCAATCTTGTTTTCAACTGTTTTTATCCGATTTCTTTTTTTACGTTCGCTCTATCATCGGGCATTTGGGATTGTCGTTCTCGCTGTGCTTATAATTCAGCCAATAATATCCTGCGCGAATATATATAGTGAAAGCATTAAACCCGACACACGCGAAGTCGCTCGCGTATGGATTAACCAGAATGTCCCGCGTGGAAGTAAACTTGCTCTCGAAAAAGATGGGCCTTATCTGAAACAGCAGCATATTCAAAGCGCATATTTCAATGAACCGGCATATTTGTTTTTCATCATAACTCCGTGGTATGGCACTAGTTTTCGCACTGAGGATTCACCGCTTGATTTGATTGTGAAAAACAAACCTGAATATGTGATTCTCAATTCAGGTGTTTACTCGCGCTATCAACCCGGATCGCCCAGCGAAACGTCGTTTCCTGACATTTACAAAGTATGGCGCAATTACTACGATTCACTCGAAGCAATTAGTGAGCTGGTTTATGAGGTTGAGCCATCAGAGAGGTATGTTGGTCCGACAGTCAGGATTTATCGCATTCCTGAGACTGTTTATGATGAAATAACGATTGTGCATCCTTAGATGCTAACTTCAATATGATTCACAAAATCGAAAATATAATTAATCACAGGGATTTCATACTATTTGCTCTAATTGTACTGTTTATCATATATTTAGCGCTTTTCCTACTTTCCGATATTTCGAAAAACAAATCAGATTTCGCAAATTACTATACCGCATCGAGTATGTTTGTCGATGGTAAAGACCTGTCCAATATCTATGACAACCGGCATTTAAAGCGACATGCAAATATATACGGCATTGAAAACACGATTGTTTCGTATGTGCCTCACACACCGCCCACGCTTATACTCTATGCACCTGTAACTTTACTTAAACCTGACAATGCGAAATATCTCTGGTCAGTTCTAAACCTGCTTTTTTTGATTGGTTCGATATATTTATTTCATAGAACATACAACATTCGATTTCATATTGTTCTGATTCTTGGACTTTCGTTTGTAACGCCTGTGTTTAATAATTTTCTTCTGGGGCAGGCATATCTGTTCATATTGTTCATGGTGTCGCTTGGATTGTTCCTGTGGCATAAAAACAGGCATCTGGCGGCGGGAATTATAATTGGTTTGGCGTCGTCGGTAAAACCGTTCCCCCTGTTTATGATCATTCCCGCTATCATGAGCAGGCGGTGGAAAATAGTTGCCGGAATGTTTATTGGATGTACGATACCTCATCTTATCATCTATTCGATAAGCCCTGAGATATACGAGCCATATTTCAATCTTGTTCTTCCCGCAACTATGTCGGGTGAGATTCAAAATCCATTTCATCACGGTTTCAGATCATATACAGTGCTGCTAAGAAACCTATTTATCCATGACCCTTTTCGAAATCCTGAACCTGCCTTCAATTCACCTTTTATGTTTAGTTTCCTGAGAATGTTTATATCACTGATGTTGATTGCAATATTTTCGTTCATCAGTTCAGCTATGAGAAATGACAAGCGAGTTAACGATATCGATTGCGCATCTTTGTTTCTGATGGCATCGCTGCTTGTCGCTCCGGTAACATCATCATATCAGTATATCCTGTTAATCCCGCCCATTCTTGTTATTGCAAGGCTGCTGAATAAATATGGTTTATTTATGTGTTTTACCGTTTTTCTTTTCTTTAGATACATCTTTATATATCGCTATCTATACGTTGAATTAATATACATGATTTTCGCACTGATGGTTTTCCTTTGTTTTTTCAAGGGATTCAGATATTCAGTTAATCGAAGATATGCGGGTTTTGCGGTAATTGCAATTATGTTCATTTCGCTGATAATCCCCTATTCTCTTTCGAGTGATTATCTGGATAATAACAAGATTGAGCCTGTTACAGGAATTTCCACAACAGGATTCCCGGATGAACTAAGAACATCGAGGGGAAAGATATATTTCACTGAGATAAGCAATGGCAATTATGATGTAAACCTTTACAACTACGTTAATCAATTTCGAGATGACAGATTCATGCCGAGTTATCAATATAATGAATTGAATCGCAGATTAGTATGCCTGTCGGCTAACGGCAAATCCGAATTTATAAGGATAATGGACGGCACTAAAATTGTATTGGATAGTGAATTTGATTTGGAATATTTCCAAAACACTGACTACATTGTTAATCTTGATTACATGTATCAGGAAACATCATCAATACTGGCAGTATCGGCATTATCCGATTACGAATATAAAACGCATATACAGATATCCTCCAATGGCACAATCGGCGAGAAGGTTTTGAATGACGTTTATGCTACACGGATTAAATCATCCGGAAATATATACTGCCTTGAAAAGAGCGATGAATACTGCAGTATCAAACGCATTGATGTCACAGATGATGGCGCTCGTTTTGAAACTCTATATCGAAGCCCAAATGATATTCGCGATTTTGATGTTTCCACCGAAGAAGAATTAATCGCATTTACCGTTGAAACCGTTTTTGGTAACACGGATATATTTGTCCTTAACATCAATACGGAAAAACTGGACAGACTCACATTCCATCCATCGCGCGATTATTCACCTGCTTTCTATAAGAAATATATTTCATCTTATCGTGAGTATCTGTACTTCATCTCCGAAAGGAATTGCGGTTTGAACGATGGCAGGTTTTATCGTATTGATGTTACTGATTTGTAGAGTATTCCCCGGCAAAGGGATGCCGGGCTACATTATTTTTAAGTCAAGAGGATTAATGGTTACGTTTTTATAATTCTGCTTTCCAACTGTTTCATATCAACGTCGTAATATCCGGGAGAGGAGAATGGTTTTGCACCGTTGGGGATTTCAATCATAAAGTTGATTTGGTCGACTGGAATAATGTTATCCGATTCAGAATTGTCCTCTTGGGTTTTGTACTCCTCTACGCTTACAATCACTTTTTCAGATGCATTTGCGAGTAGAATATCTCCCCACGATGAGCCATTGAAACCCGCGTTGCCAGCGTTGTCGGCGTATGATGCATGAATCAACGCAAGGTTTGGTTTAATGGCATTGATGCGTACAAAAGCATTTGTATATGCTGTCGCGAAATATTCAGTCATTCTGCGGTTATTTGCGGGAATATCTGTTCCATTGAGAGTTTCAGAATCTATAAATGGGATATCATCAACCGTAGCTTGAAGCGCTTTTACAAGGATTGCAGTATCCCACGGCTCCGCGATTAGATTCTCGTTCAAACATTTATCACTGAATACAGGAGTAACAGGAGCGATTGATTCACCGCCGACATACGGCGCGATTATCTCGTTTACTTCACCTGATTCAAGAAGCAAATCAATCTCAAAGCTGCCTGATAATGAGAGTATTTTCAATCCATCAACTTTAGAATTTGAGAGTTCTTTGATTAGAGCTGTTGGTTTTCGCAGTGTAAGGAATCCACCGATTGCGATTAGCGGATTTTCGGGCATTTGATCGAGAATATCAATGAAATCGCAATTCAAAATTTATACTTCCAGTCGTTCTATCCGTAAAAAAGGGCATTCCCCGTTAACGGGGTACGTCCACAAGAGGCTTCAAACCAGACAATATCAATACACTATACTTCAAACACGCATTTATACAGTATTTATTCACATGGTTGGGACGGTCCCCTTTTTTACTGCCATTATTTAGGTTGACCATTTGCCGCACCTGTCGCCCCATGTCGCGATGATATCATCGCCTTTGAATGCTTGAACGATGCGGCATATATTTGCGCAACCATCGCATTTAAACGTTTTTGTCTCAAAGACAACATCAATAATTTCCAGGCCGTAGAATTTTGTCAACCTTGGCATTGTTTGTGTCGCCGTTGCAGTTCCCCCTGATGCAGGAGAATCTGCTTGTTGGGACTTTTCGCTGGCAAGAGCGTTGATATGCCGTTTGGCGAGATAACACATGCCAACCGCGCCCATCACTTTGTTGTGTTCAGGAATAATCAGTTTACATTCAAGAGCATCTTCAAACGCCTTTATCACTCCGGAATTCTCGCTGACACCACCCTGAAAAACGATAGGGGGTTCGATTTCCTTTCCTTTTCCAACGTTGTTAAGGTAGTTTCTAACAAGCGCGTTGCAGAGTCCGGCGATAACCTCATTCATGGGAATTCCCATCTGGAGTGCATGGATAAAATCGCTTTCGCCGAAAACCGCGCATCTTGCCGCGATATCAGCTGCAACATTCGCTTTAAGGGCTTTGGGACCAACATCCTCGATTTTTAATCCTACTCGTACCGCGATGTTATCAAGCATACTTCCGGTTCCGGAAGCGCAAACCGTATTCATTGCGAAATCGATAGGGATTCCATCCTGCAAAATAATAATTTTCGAGTCCTGTCCGCCTATCTCCAGTATCGTTCGAACATCAGAACCGACCGTTTCAATTGTAGCGACAGCGTGAGCAGTGATTTCGTCCTTAACAATGTCAGCGTTAACAACAACACCGGCGAGTTCGCGTCCGCTTCCGGTTGTGCCGACACCCATGATATCTGATGATTCAATTCCCGCCTCGTCTCTTATTTCCAACAATCCTTCTTTTACCGCTTTTATCGGCTGCCCCTCGGTTCGAAGGTAGATTTGGTGATGCACAACATTGCTCTCATCCATAAGAACAAGGTTTGTGGAAATTGAACCGACATCTATGCCAAGGTAATATCCCATAATTGCACCTGTTTAAGCGACCGTAACAACGGTACGATCTGATTTCCTGTTTTTATTTCTTACATCGCGGGTACGTTCCACGAAACTCTCAAGCCTTGTCTGGAAACCGGCTCCGCCAGTGTGTTCATCGAAAATGAAGGAGTAGAAAGGAATTCCGACTTCTCGAGCTACAGTGGGAAGAATATCCTTTGCGCTAACCTCAGGCATGCAGCTAAACGGCATAACCTGAATGATGCCATCAAATCCCTTTTCTGCCGCTTCGACAGTGTGGCCTACTGTTTCTATTCCCTCACCGCCAAAAGGAACCTTCATCCACGGCTGGGCTTTTCTAATGGCGCGCTCATGGCTTTTTTCCTTTCCCTTTTCAGCGAGGAAAACAAGAACCCGCTCCTTAATCCATTTCGTGCTGGATGACGACCTGCTTACCCGTACCCCCATTTCACCGAGTTTACGGACAATATCCATATTGGCGAATGGCTCCAGCATGATGAAAATCTCGCCTGTGATTTCAATATCAACTATGTCATCACGGTCTTTATCGATGGGGATTGCCGATTCGTATTCCTCGAAAACGTCCTTCTTTATTTCATCAAGTTTTTCGTATGTGTCAGCTTTGAAAATCCGATTTACATTCTTTCTGTAGATTTTCTCAGCTGTTCTTTTTTTCGTTTCGTAAGCAATTCGCTTCATATAGAGTTCTTCTTCAATCCAGTCGGTAAGTTCCATTTTTGCCGCTGCCCAGTAAATCGCGGGCATGACATCATTAATTCGCCAGTGCGCAAGGTTAAGCAAATCTATCGTAAATCTAAACCATCTTCCCGCGGGTGGTTCAACAATAATATACTTTGGAGTGTAACCAATCTTGGTCAGAATGAGCTTTGACATATGGCCATAAAATCCAAAACGGCATGGTCCGACACCACCCGCCATGAAAACATAATCAACATCCTGTTTTTCCATGACTTGAATAAAATTACCAAGAACGTATTTGAACGGCACACACATTCCCTCAGGTGCGTACCGGCTTCCGGTGCGAATTGTATCCTGCGTTATTTTGGGCGGAACGATAACATCATATCCAAAACGTTCAAAAAGCGCTTTAAATCCAACATAAATATTACCCATATGGGGAAATGTAACTTTATTTCCCGCCATTAGATTTCCCCCCTCTTCCATTTAATGAGGCTCATGAAAGCTTCAATCCTGGTTACTAATCCTGCTTCTTCGGTATGTTCATCCACGACAAGGTGGATAATCGGCACGCGCATTTTTTCCGATTCGTGATTAATAAACTCGTATGTAACCGCGCTTGTACCGCAGTTGAAACTTGTGATAGCGATTATCCCGTCAACTCTATCGCGATGAATGTAATACATGGCAGCGCCTAAAAGTTTCCTGTCGTGAATCCAGAAGATTTCCTTTTCCAACATTCTGTTCATGCGGTTGATAACACGTTCTGAAAGAGCATCAGGCGTATATACAAACGCGCCCTCTTTTCGCAGCCTGCTTACAATATCAAAACTGGTGAACTGGTCGTTTAGATTATAGTTATGGCCAACCAAAGCGATTTTAATCTGGTTCTTAACCGGTTTTGGCTGAACCAGATTTTCACCATTGAGAACTGCATGAGCTTCTCTGGGAGTCAGATGGCTTTTCAGTAAATGCTTGTAGTGGTGATATGTATACAGGCTTTTATACCATGCTTTGTAAATCTGATGGCCATCCGGAGTGAATCTCTCTCCGGTCTGCCTTACAGCTCTAATCAGGCTTTTTCTGTCACGGCGTATATCAACAAGCGGAGCCAGAATATCTTTCTTGCATTTTTGGCGAAGAAGATCAGGCATGGCTATCATTTTTGGACAATTGGTAACGCCCCTTTTCAAACTAACGAGACGCGGTACGAAAAGGAAATCGACCTGTGAATCAAGCGTAAGAGCTGCCCCCGCTTCAATTTTGCAGGGCAGGCAGGTTTCATCAACAATCGCCTTGCTTCCAAGGTCAACAATCGCCTTGTTTGTGGGTGCGTTGATTACAACTGTCTGTCCCAATTCCTCAAGAAAGGATTTGAAGAGCGGCAGATATGTCCAGCTTTCCAATGCGAGTGGAATACCCGCGCGAGCCATTGTTCTATCCTCCGAATGGAGTTTAATCTATATTAAAGGTTAGATTATATCATGATTAATTAAGTGTTCATGCATATTGTGGGAATTTTTCTGCATCAATAACACCACTCTTTATCGTGGTGGTATATCCAAACCAACGCATAACACCACTAGCACCTGCTAAAGCATGGTTGTCGTTAATGACCAATTATTTCCAAAGTTTGTCATTCCGCAGCGCAGCGGAATGACAATATTTCTTGTTCTGCCAGCCTTTCCCGACACCTTCAAAATCATGGTGTTTTTAATAATGGCACATACTTTGCATAAACCTTATGAGTTATGGCACAAAATACTAAAATCCTGGTGATATTTTGTATCCGGCATCAAGAGTCGATATAATTAATGAAACTGAATTGAATTTAATCAGTCATATTTGCTTTGATAACTCATATTACGGCGGTTCATCTATGAAAACATCAATGAAGCGATTCGGCGGACATTTTATTTATGGTCTAATCACTCTTTTGCCGCTGATGATTACAATTGGACTCCTTGGCTGGCTGGTTGTGAAGATTAATGTTCTTCTTGGTAAAAGCAGCTTTATTGGGCATATACTCGGCAAAATATCCACTAAAATCGGATTTTCACACACAGCGATTCTTATTCTAAGTTACCTTTTGGTAATTTTGATGATTGCTCTTTTCGGATACCTGATAAGGCGATACGCTAAAATCCGTTTTCAGGATAACGCTAAAAAGATAATGGAGCATTTCCCGGTTATAAATACTGTCTATAACACAGCCGAGCAAATAGTTGGTTTTATCGGTAAAAAGGACGAGAAGATCGGCAGTTTCGGCGACGTCGTTCTGGCTAAGTACGCGAACATGATGGTCATGGGGCTTTTGTCGAGCAAGAAATCTTTCATGATAAACGGCGTTTCGCATGTCATGATTTATTTTCCATCCACGCCGATGCCTGCAACGGGTTTTAATTATCTAATCCCGGTGGATGATGTCTTTGAGTGTGATTTGACTTTCGAGGAGATGAGCAAGGTGCTTCTATCGCTGGGTGCATTAGCTCCGCAGGTATTAGGCGATGAGGTGAAAGTTAAGAAGTTGGAAAGTTAGCAGGTTGGCAGGTTAGTAGGTTAGGTGGAAATGTAAAACGGTTACAAAATGTAGGGGTGGGTTTAAAATGTAATGTGTCATAACATACGCTACACTGTGTGTCAAGACATGCGCTACACT
>CBDURE010000124.1:0-10247 GCA_965369605.1 uncultured bacterium | reverse complement strand
TATCGTATGCAAATGCAAAAATATTTCCCCCCGCTCGCGGGGGGATTAAGGGGGGATGGAATATAAAAACAACCTTTTCCGACACCCTCTAACGTTCGAGGCTCGGTTAATAGTCTCGCATTATCCCGGTTAATGAGAAACCAGGCTACATTCACTCCATCCTCTGTGGATAACCCGCACCACCATGTATAACTTTTCAATCTGGCTTTGGACATCCACTTTTGAAACTTCGCATCCTATTAACTGTTATATCAATCCGTATCTCGCTCAGGATAATTTTAAGTTAAATTTCACGTCATGCGTTTTGTTAATTGGTGAAGTGGTGATATAATTGACCTGTTTCACTTCTGGCAGGTTTGACGCTTAAAACCTTTACTTTCAGGGCTTGCCGGAAATATTTACATGGAGATTCGTGAATGTCAGATCCTGTAGCTGTTGTGTTTGCGTTCTTATATGTCGCGGCGGTTCTCGGTGTAGCTGAGTTGATTCGTCACAACCTTGAGTTGAAAAAGGATTTCACGCGTAAATTCGTTCACATCGCAATCGGCACTTTTATCATTCCGACATTCTACATTTTCGATTCGTTGTATTTTGCGCTTGTGCCGCCGGTGATGTTTATAATTGTCAACCTGCTTTCGTACAAGTTCAAGTTTTTCAAGGCGATGGAGGAAGAGGACGGCAACAATCTTGGCACGATGCTGTTCCCGATTAGTTTCTGTATCGTGATGATAGCGTTCTGGAACAGCGAGGCTGACCGGGTCGCGGCGATTCTCGGGATACTCGTGATGGCATGGGGGGACGCGGCTGCCAGCATTTTCGGGCGTAATTTCGGAACTCATTTCTATCATTTCTTCCGGGAACGAAAAAGCATTGAGGGTTCGGTCGCGATGTTTGTAATGAGTTATCTCGCGCTGATTATAATGCTCACGGTTTGGGGACATCCCAGATTGAGCTTGACTGAGATAACAATCACAGCTGCAGTCGTTTCCCTTTTCGGAACATTTCTCGAGGCAATCAGTGTTCGAGGATTTGATAATCTGATAGTTCCGGTGTTTTCGAGCGGCGCGGCTTATGTTCTAATTAAATATTTCACACCAATGTAAGACGGGAATTATGAATTTACGAAATATTAATAATTCATTTTGTATCGGTAATACCGATATTAGTAGTGTTAGGAGTAACGTATTCTTCATTACATTAAGAAACAGGTTGCATCATGGAACACGATAATATCAAAGTGTGCCCGCCATCCCCGCCTCCTTATGTGGATTACAGGGAGATTCTCAGGCAATCCCAGCATTTTGCCCAGTCAGGACAGACCTCGAAGGCATTTGAAATTCTTGCCTCCGCAGAGAAATCGATACTCGCGGACAAGAAGATTTCACCCTACGAGCGCGACCTTAACCTGAGCAGGATATATATCAACCGCGGGATCATACACAAGAACATGCGTTCTTTGGAAGAAAGCGCGAAATGCTATGAGAAAGCCATGGAAATTCTTGAAAAGGTGGGAGATGGCGCAAAGAGAGAAAAATTCAGCGCGATAATGAATCTTGCAATCCTGCGGACACGATTCAGGGACAAGGCAAGAGCGTTGACCGGATTTATCAGGGCGGAAGAAATCGTTAAGGAATTCAATGAACCTGAGAGAAATGTGCTGCAGTCGAAGATTTTAATGAATCGCGCGCAGATGCATCTCGAATTTCAGGAGATTGAAGAAGCCCGTGAACTGCTTGATAGAATCGAATCGATGGACGACAAGCGCGGCAAAAAAGGCAACGGGGAGAAAAAAGCCAGAGTTAGCGCCCATCTCGGGCGACTTGTCGCTCAAATTGCGGAAATGCGCGAATCCGGCAAACCCGCGAATGAGCATTTCAGCCAGGCGTTGAAATTTTTCAATGAAGCCAGGACATCCTACGATGAGCTTGGGCTTACTCGCGATGTTATCAGCCAGAGGATAAATATCGCCGAGGCTCTTATCTCACTGAAGAGAACTGATGAGGCTTTACGTGAGCTAGAGGATATCTACAGCAAGCCGGAACTGGAATCGGAAACAATGCTCAAGGCGTCAACAGCGGCAAAACTTCTGATAATCTCAAGCATGAAATCAGATAAGCAAATGAAAGCAAAATGGCTGAGTGCGGTAGAGGATGCCTCTCAAGGTTTATGCGGCGAGGCGCGCAGCAATTTTCTTGAGGGCCTTGAGTCACGACTTCGCTGGATTGGCAGCGAACGATTAATAGAACATGTCCAGGAACTTCGAGGGAGGGAGGGGTAGGACCTGCGGATGCCGTCAACCAGATCTCAACAAACAGGCATGGATCCTGATGTTCTTTTCGAAATCTGCGAGGCGTCTCCCAGAGGTGTATTAATCGCGTCCGCGGATGGCCATATCGTGCATATCAACAAGCGAATGGCTGAAACTCTGAAGATCAACATCAACCTGGAAATTAAAAAACCACTTCAAAACAGCAGAATTTTCGGAGACAGAAGACGCCACGAGCTTATGAAGCTTACCAATGACGGCAAAGCGTTTGAATTTACAAACACTTTGAAAAGAGGCGGCGAGGAATGCCAGTGGAAATTTACCGGGCATGAATTCCCGGGCGGATTTATTATTGAGGGCGAGGATGTAACGAAAGAGCTTGTAAATAGTGAAATGGCAAAACTGCTTGAGGAGAAATACGGGCCTCAAATCAGGATTGCCCAGGATTTACAGCGCGACCTTTTCCCCACCAGTTTCCAGAAAAAACGGATTGATGTCCATACATATTTAAAAGCGGCGGATGACCTTGCGGGCGATTTTTTCTCGATAACCGAACTAAGCCCGAACGCGATTGGCGTTGTAATCGGTGATGTGGTTGACAAGGGAATACCCGCAAGTTTGATGGCAATATTAATCCACACGTTTTTCATGCAGGAAGCGAAGCTCATGCGTCCGCCGAGCGAACTGCTGGCTCTAATCAACTCCATGCTTCACAGCAGGTTCAAAAGTGATTTCTGGTACGCCACAGCGTTTTACGCGCGAATCCTTGTTACGCATCTGACGGTTACATATTCGCGCGCCGGGCATGAATTGCCGCTTGTTTATCGCGCCGCGAAAGGCGAAGTGGAAACGCTTAAAGGCGAGGGGCTTCCGCTTGGAATGTTCGCGAATTCCTATTACCAGACTCAGCAGATTCAGCTTGAGGATGATGATCACTTGTTTTTATATACCGATGGCTTGACTGATACTGTTAATCCGGACGGTGAGCGTTACGAGCACGAACGCCTCTTTGCATTTCTTAAAAGCAACGGGAAAAAACCGGGCGGTGATATTCTTGATGCCTTGATTCAGGATATTGAGGATTTCAGCGCGGGAGCGAAGTGCGCGGATGATATCGCAATCGCAATCTTCTCCGTGGTGCCCAACATGTGGACAACATGGGAGATTCCACCAAGAGGATTCGATGAAATGATAGATTCAATCATTATCGAACTTGGTGAAACAGACCTGGATGAGGATACGATATTTGATATCAGGCTCGCTGTCGATGAGTGTGTCATTAACGCGCAAAAACACGGCAACATGCGAAAAGTAAATGAACCGGTGCATGTTAGCTATCTTATAGACTCAAAACAATGCATTTTCAAAATACGCGATACGGGCGGGGGGTTTGAATACGAAAATCTTCCAGACCCGACTCTTGAGGATAATGTCCTGAACGAGCATGGTCGAGGCGTTTATATCACGCGCGAGGTCATGGATGAGGTCTCATTTAATGAGACTGGAAACGAAATCACAATTGTTAAAAATTTCGAATAAATTACCTGAACAAACCATTCTGTGCGACAGTCATAAAAATAGGTTCATGAGCATTGATTTTCATGCACCGGGTAACTTTACAACCGATAATCTCAATGTTACTATGAACCAAATGTAACAATTAATTAAATTTAAGCGAATTTAAGTTTAAGGAGATGAAGATGCACCTGTTAAAGAAAGTTTTACCACTAATGTTCTTAGGGCTTATGCTGGTTGGTTTGTCCACACCAGTTCATGCGGAGTTTAATCCGTTTGGTGATTTCAAGTTTCCCGAAGTCACCCCACCTGACTGGAAAGTCGGGCAGTCTGTGGACTATGCGATTTCAGTCAACGGCATACCGGATATGGACCAGCCGCTCGGTTGTGATCTCAGAATGGCTTTAGTCGGAAAAGAAACAATTGAAAGCAACGATTTCTACTGGCTTGAGTTTGATGTCAAGAACCTCACAGGATTGCCGCCTGAAGCGTCTGGAATGATCCAAACGCTTAGGGTGAAACTCCTCTTAAGGCAAATTGAGGACCCGACAAAATACCAGCAAGACCCAAAGGCCGCGATGAAAGAATTTGCCGAAGGCAAACTCATTCAAAAGGTTATTTTCCAGCTAAACAGCGATCAGCCCCAGGTAATCGACTTCATGACAATGGAAGGTCTTGCCCAGGGCATGATGGGTATGGATTTCGACACAATGGTAGATGAAATGCACATGGATGAAATAGAAGAGGAAACATCGGATGTCAAATTTGATTGCGGCAGCAGAAATATTACTGTCGCCAGCAAAGCATATCCGAACGCCACCTATTGCACATTCGAAGGCGGCGAGGAAGGCGGTTATGCAAAAGGCACAACGTACTCCCACGAATCAATCCCCATTTCAGCATTCCTGAAATTCGTGATGAATGTAAAGGACACAGAAAAAGACGTTGAGATGGATATCAATGTTGACATGACCGGTTTCAAAACATCCGGCGCAGCGAGCGAAATCACCGGCACCCCGGTTCCATTTGATTTCAGCGCAATGATGGGTGGAATAATGGGCGGCGGTATGCCTCCAATGGGCGGTATGGAATAATTTGCAAATCTTCATGCTGACAGTTTGCAAAATTTCATGATTATTAATGATATTAAATATGAGTATTGGTTCTTTGCTGTCTAATCTTTGAGCAAGGATTTATTTGAAAATGGATATATCTACAAGAGAAAAAGGTAAAGTCCTTATTTTCGATGTTCAGGGTGACCTTGATGCTAAAAGCGCGAGTGTCCTGAAAGAGAAAATAAACGAGAAAATCACTGATGGCAAATCACTGATTCTGATCAACCTCTCCGCTGTTCCCTATATGGATTCAGCCGGACTTGGGGTTTTGGTCAGTGGATTGAAAAACGCCAACAGATTATCCGGCGACCTCAGAATCTGGGGCCTGCAGGATGAGGTCAAAAGCATTTTCGAACTGACAAGGCTAAACAAAGTCTTCCAGATTTTCGAGGATGAACTGGCCGCGGTTTCAAGCTATCAGAATTAGCGTTAAGGACAAATCCTGCTGTACATCGTACTGATTGTTAATTTTCAAAAAGCAATCATAAGGATAACCGCATATGTGGTTGTCCTTTTTTATTTCACGACTGCCTCCGTTGTCTTGACACCTTTTTAACTGTTTGTCATACTGATTTTTTCTTTTGTCCGGCATTCCCGTTCAGCAGATTGTGAAATGTTGAACAAGGAGTCCCGGCTGATTTCTGTACTCAGGAGAATTACTCTTATGCCTGAATTCCTAACACCCGGAAGTGGGACCGCTTTCGCAGTTTTACACATAATTCTCAGTATGATTCTTACAGGTGTGTTTGCATATTATGTCTATGAAAGAATCATCAAACTTGTTTCACAAGGCAAGCCGGAAGTCAGATGGGACAGAATCGGTGAGCGAATACTGAATCTAATCGTAATTGTTCTGGGACAGAAAAAACTGCTTCTCAGGCCAGCCGCCGGTTTGATTCATATATTGATATTCTACGGATTTCTAATCCTGTCGCTGACAATACTCAATTTTCTTTTAAGCGGATTTGGGAATGTCCATCTGCCGTTTACCATTGGTTATGCCTGGTATCATTTCATGACAGACGCGTTTATTCTTCTTGTTCTTTTCGCGATGGTTTATGCCTTTGTGCGCCGCCTGATTATAAAGCCAAAAGAGCTTGAACTGTCGGGACAGGCTCTGATTATCCTTGGGCTTATCGCCGTTATGATGATAACCGACCTGATGATAAGCGGCGCTGAAATACGAATGGGCGCTGAAATGCCGGGAGGATATGTAAGCAAACTGGCAGCGATTATCTGGGGAGCGCTTGGTATCGGAGAGGGGCATGATTCAAACGCCCTGCTCGCTTATAGTTTCTCATGGTGGTTTCATTACGCGATTTTCTTCGGATTCCTTATTTTCCTGCCAATATCAAAACATCAGCATATCATGACAGGATTTTTTAACACGTTTTTTGCTCGACTGAATAAAATGGGCACGGTTCAGGAAATCCCGGAAATTGAGGAACAGGAGTCATGGGGAGTGAACACCATTTCCGAGTACACCTGGAAGCAGCTGCTCGATGCCGCTACATGCCAGGAATGCGGGCGATGCGATATTGTCTGTCCGGCAAATGAAACCGGCAAGCCTCTTTCACCGAAAAAACTTCACCTTGATTTGAAACATCTAATGATAAAAGAAGGTTTTAAACCGTCCGGCACTGAAAATAGAATGGCGCTTATTGGGGATGGGCAGGACCAGCAGTCATTTGATGAAATCTGGTCATGCACAACATGCGGCGCCTGCGAGTTTGAATGTCCCGTAATGAACGAGCATATTCAGAAAATCGTGGACATGCGGCGCTTTATGACTCTAATGGAGAGCAATCTGCCGGAAGAGGGACAGACAGCGCTTCAGAATATCGAAACAAATTCCAACCCATGGGGTATCGGATTCGACAGCAGAGGCGATTGGACTGAAGGGCTTAATGTTCCCGTTTACGGTGATGGAGTCGATGAGGATGTTGAATATTGTTTCTATGTCGGATGCGCCGGCTCTTTTGATGAACGCAATAAGATAATCGCGCAGTCGATGGTTAAAATTCTTGAAGCTGCCGGGATTAAGTTCGCGATTCTTGGAGTTGAGGAACAGTGCTGCGGTGATTCAGCACGGCGAATGGGCAACGAATATCTATATCAAATCCTGGCAAAACAAAATATGGAAACAATGGCTGGATATGGAATTAAGAAAATTGTTACATGCTGTCCGCACGGGTTTAATACAATCAAGAATGAGTATCCGCAGTTCATCGATGAAATAAAAAAGGAATCTCCCGATTTTAACTGGGATGTCGAGGTTAAACACGCAAGCGAACTAATCTGGGAACTGATTCAAAACGGCAAACTAAAGATTGAGAGAAAATTGGAAACTCGAACGGTATATCATGACTCATGTTATCTTGGACGCCATAATTCAATTTATGATCAACCGAGAGAAATTCTCAAAGCGATTGGCATTGAGGTTGGCGAAATGGCGCGGAATTACGGCCGTAGTTTCTGCTGCGGAGCGGGTGGCGGACAGATGTGGCTTGAGGATAGCCTTGGCCATGAGCGCGTGGCTATTAATCGTACGCGTGAAGCTGTCGAAACAGGTTTCGAAAAATGCGCTGTGAACTGCCCATTCTGCCTGACGATGTTCGAAGATAGTATAAAAGACCTCGGCAAAGAAGAGGATGTTGGAGTGTTTGATATTGTGGAACTTGTCGCTCAGGCGATTGAGAAACCGCATGAGGCAGAAGCAACAACAGGGGATGAGGAATAAAAGGAAATACAAATTTTTAGTAAATTGCTATTGCCTCTATTAAACACCGGTGTTATAAAGATAACATCGGATGACAGCCAAAGGGAAAAATAAAACCTTCGCTCATATAGTTCTCGCGATTGATTCACGCAAGATGCAGGACCTATATACCTATGCGATTCCCCAAATTTTGAAATCACAGGTACGAGTCGGAACTCTTGTTCTGGTGCCTGTAAGGAACAGCCTTCGACGCGGGGTTGTTGTTGAACTGACAGATAAAACTCCGAGCGGTGATTACAAAACAAAAAATATCATTTCAGTATATGGGCCGGAAACGATTCTGGATGAAACGGGAATTGAAATCGCAAGGTGGATAGCGCGCTATTATCATTCCAGCTTATACTCCGCTGTCAGGCTTTTATTCTGGGATTTGAAGACATTTAAAATCGAAACCGAATATACGATTGGCAATCCCTCTGAATTTCTCTCAATTGTTTATGAAAAAATCGGACTGTTCGGAAAACCCAAAAAACAACCCAAACTCGAAGGCAAATTAACGAAACGCAAATTGAAAGCTGTGCTGAAATCATGCGAGGTTTACGCCGCCGAGCAGGATGATTTGATTGACGAGTTTCTGGAGAAAGGCATCATAAGGCCGTCATACCATCTTGCAAAGGGGAAAACAAGGGGTGAGAAGTTCGCATATAAGGTGTCAGAGCACAAGCCACTCGATATCTCTCCCACGCCAAAGCAGGAGGAAATACTGCTTGCCGTTTCCGATTATGATAAACCAGTTACATGGGATGAATTGAAAAAGCAGTTTCCGAATGGCCGAAGGCATTTCAACGCGCTGTTAAAAAACGGATTCCTTTCAGAAGTTCATGTTCCCGAAACACGGGAAACATCCGCTGATTATGATTTTGATTTAACCAAAGAGCAGCAGAAAGCGGTCGATGAGATAAATTATTCGATAGAGCATGGCCTCGGACATTCCTTTCTTCTTGAGGGTGTTACCGGCAGCGGAAAAACCGAGGTATATATCGAATGCGCGAAGAAAGCGCTTCTAAAGGGCAGCGTGATAGTGCTTGTGCCCGAGATTGTGCTCACGATGCAGATTGTCCAGCGATTCAAGCAGCACTTCGGCGATAATCTGTTTGTCCTTCATTCAGGATTGGGTCAGGCACAGTTAAAAAGAAACTGGGAGGTTTTAAGGGGAAGCGAAAAACGGATTGTAATAGGCCCGCGCTCAGCTTTGTTCGCTCCGCTGACGGATGTCAAATTGATCGTCATAGACGAGGAGCACGAACCCGCATTTAAACAGGAACGCGCTCCGAGATATCATGCCCGCGATGTCGCCCGTAAAATGTCCCAAATGCGCAAAGCAACGCTGGTTCTTGGCAGCGCGACACCATCCGTTGAAACGCGCCATCTCGCTGACAGGGATATTCACAGCCTTCTTGAACTGACCAAACGGATCTACAAGGGCGGGTTGCCGCATGTCGAGATGGTAAAACTGACCGATGGCAGCGCGGAAGGCGTTCAATTCATGACACCGTACCTCGTGAACGCGTTGAGAAAAACGCTCGATAGAGGCAAGCAGGCGCTTCTCTTTTTAAACCAGCGCGGATTCTCGCCATCGATTGTCTGCCGCTCGTGCGGATACACTCCCAGATGCCCTGACTGCGATATTTCTTTCACATATCACGCGCGAGACAACATGCTGCTTTGCCATCACTGCGACAGAAAAATGCCTGTCCCGCGAAACTGTTACGCCTGCGGCAGCGACCAACTTCTCAAAATTGGTTTTGGAACACAGCGCGTTGAGGAGGAGGCATCCAGATTTTTCCCGGACGCGAAAATATATCGCCTTGACAGGGATGTAGCATCACGCGGCGGTATTGACGGCGGCAGTCTCGCACTGATGAACCGGTTTTTCGAGGAGCACGGCGATATTCTTATCGGAACACAAATGATTGGAAAAGGGCTTGACCTTCCCGATGTCGAACTCGTGGGAGTAATCAGCGCGGATACATCACTGAACCTTCCTGATTTCAGGGCCGCTGAAAGAACATTCCAGCTTGTTACCCAGGTGGCAGGAAGAGCCGGCCGGCGCGATATAAAAGGCCTTGTGGTTCTTCAGACATATCAAACAGGCCATTACGCAATCGACGCGGCGAGAAGGCAGGATTATGAATTGTTTTTCGAAAAGGAAATCAATCTGCGAAAACGCCTGGGATACCCGCCGTTTGCCAGTCTCGCGAGAATAGTATTTCGTGGGAGCAATGATTCTGATGTCAGGCGTATGGCTGATAACGCGACCGCTGTTTTGAAGGATTTGGAGCGCCGCAAGGCGATTAAACTGACAGGCATTCTGGGACCAAGTCCCGCGCCGCTTGGACGAATCGCCGGAAGATATCGCCACCATTTAATCCTGAAAGCGAAGAATGTTGATGATTTAATCAACGCGGTGTCACGCCTGGAAAATCGCATGAAGACTCAAAAAGGCGCCTGGATGGACATCGACATCAACCCGTTGAACATGCTTTAGGCATCAACTATTTTTTTCAACGCTTCAAAGCGGTATAATTGCAGTGTTAACAGAAATATTTTATTTGCAGATTTCTGTGGGATT
>CBDURE010000123.1:0-10254 GCA_965369605.1 uncultured bacterium | reverse complement strand
TGCATGCATGAATTCTTTCTTATTTATCCTTGACTTGGAAGAGAGAATCTACGATGGAAATAGGCTTTTTCAACAGTTCCAAGACGCCAGCACTACTTCTGAATCTCCCTGCCAAGACGCTTCTCTATTGATTCTATCTTCTTCTTGAGCATATTGCGTTTGCCTTTCCTGTCATCCACCCAGATTTTTATGCTGATTCTGTCAGCGTGTTTACGCATTTTTTTACGGCACTTGTTTATCACGTCGAATATCTCATCCCAACCACCCTCGATTATCGTTCCCATAGGTGTTGTCTGAGTAGCGAGTCCGCTTTTCTCGATGACGTCTATCGATTCAGCTATATATTTCGAAAGGCTTTCTCCTTTGGCAAAAGGAGCGATGGAAAACATAACAAGCATTTTTGATGCCTCCGTGAAATGTAAATTTTGTCATTCTGAGACAGTTTCATTACCCCCCACCCCAACCCTCCCCCTGAAGTGGGAGGGAGTAATTTGCCTCCACCCCAATCGCGGAGGATTCAATTTGCCTCAATCCCAATTGCGGAAGATTCAATTTGCCTCAATCCCAATTGCGGAGGGAATAATTTGTCTCCCCCCGCTCGCGGGGGGATTAAGGGGGGGAAACATTATAATCAAAACACTATTTCAAAGGAAAAATATAATCCAGTTTGATAATGATTCCCCCCTCTTCATTCGTACCCAATCCGATAAATGATCCCTTTCTCACTTTATATTTCATGAAGACATCGTACTCAGGATCACTCGAAAATAGATGATAGTAATCCAAAAAGAAGTCCGGGAATGTTTCATATTCCATGTTGACGAAAATATCTTTCTCGAAATCGATTCCAACCTGGAAGAGCTGGAATCCGCCCTCCGATTCAAAGAACCGTGAAATATACGCGCCCGGAATTGTAAACGCCTGTTGCGACAGAGTTGTCAGCAAGCCCTCATCCTGGAAATCCTGGAACAAATCCTGGCGCATGACAATCGCCATCAGTTCATTCTCGGTAAGAGTTCCCCTGTTGGATGTGAAAGTCAGCCCTTTGTTCAATTGCCTTAGACGAGCATTTATTTTGGCTGTTACAATAAGATTTTCCGTCCCCTGAAAGTTCCTGATACTCCTTGAAACGATTACCGTTGTCGCTTCGCCTTTCAGGTACGGATTGTCGATTCCCAAAAATTCCTTGAATTGCAGCTCCGCCTCATTGATAGTAAAAGTTCTATCGAGCAGCCTCATGTATCCGCCTTGAACGGTAATTTCTCCTTTGGCGGAGGGATGTCCGGGAGTTCCCGAAATATCGAGCGTCGATTTTTCAAGCGTAATTGCCAGGTTATTCCCGGATGAAGCCTGGAATCCCTCCGGAATAATTACTTCTAAGTCCATCTCAACAGGACTGCCGCCTCCAGCAGACGCCGCAATAGGCATCGGTGATACGCGATAACTGCCTTTTACAATCTCGATAATGCCGCTTAGTTTCCCTTTGTCTTTCAGAAGTTCAAGCTGAATGCCTTTCTCGTTATTTTTTCCCTTAAGCAGGACATCCACATTCAGTCCGAAATTGTCAAATGGAAACGGCTTGCCATCCAGATTAGCGATTTCAATTCGGGGTGTGTATTCGCCTGCGGTGCCGGTTCCACCGTTTGAAATCCCCGCAAAGCGGCTGAAATCAAATTCACCGGTGCATGAAAGGGATGCCTCCCCGCTTGCGATAGTTCCATCCAAATCAACCGTGTTGTTTTTAAATACCAGAGACAACAACGCGGAATCAGCGATTGCAATATTTTCAAGTACCGCTTTGGCAATTGTCGCGCTCGCTTTGCCGTTTATTAACGGCTTTTCGGATGTCCCTCCCAGATTGATATCCAGGTCAAGCGATGTTTCCTCGCCCTTGAGAGAGATTCCAAGTTGTTCAAGAAGCGGCGACAAATTGAATTTTCGCGCCATGATGTTCAAATCAAGTTTGGTTTCATTCATCGAAAGCGATGGCTTAATCACACCGCTTATCTCAAACACACTGTCCTCAAGGCTGCATTGAAGCCGTCCAAGTTTGAATTCTCCCGTAGTGCCGTCGATTAATCCCTGTGCCAGGATTTTATCCACCTCAAACCATTTATAACCGGGATTATCCGCCTTCAGATCGATGTATATTTTCGGTTCAAGCGTATTGCGATCATACGACAACATCATGACAAGCGATGAAATTTTACCTTTCAAGCCTTCGGGAATCAGTCCGCCCATACTTAGATTTTCCAAAGGCAGATTATCAATGCTCATCGATATGAAACTTTCTGAAATCCTTGTCGGGTCCAGTTCCAGAGAGCCGGATGCCACAGCTTGAAATCCCTTACCATCCCTGAGTTCAAGGTTGAGGTTATCAATCCTTGTCCCCCCCCATGAGAATTTCAGATTGCTGTCATCAACCGGAATTCCGAACAGTTTCGCTGAACGGAAAAACAAATCAACATCCTCCAGTTTCAGATTTAGCATGGAACCTTTTAGTTTACCGCTGCCCTCGATAATGCCATCGAATATTTCCTCAGACTCAACTCCGGCAAGACTCACCAGTGAGTTCAATGGGTAAGAGTTGATTTTCAAATCAAGATTCATGGGTGATACGCCTGTAACCTCCTCAAGACTCGCAGTGCCACTGATTGAAATATTTCCTTCACCCTGAGTGAAATTCATGTATGTATCATAAT
This sequence comes from uncultured bacterium, assembly GCA_965369605.1. Lineage (GTDB taxonomy): Bacteria > JAJVIF01 > JAJVIF01 > JAGGVT01 > JAGGVT01 > JAGGVT01. Next base: position 7,552 of record CBDURE010000123.1, on the reverse strand, counting down.
TGCCATCGGAACGAGTGTTAATCCTCGCCCTGAGTTGATGGATATTTTCCGAGTTTATTTTAAAATCCCTGCACTCAGCGGAACCCTCAAGAAGCCAGTTGTCGGGTTTGCGTTCAACCGCCAGATCAAGCGCCATGGTGCCATCCAGCGGAATCGCGATTCCCCTGTCCGCATCTCTTTGTGGCAATTGCAGATCGACACCGGGAATTTCCGGCAGGACATCGATTATCAGTGTGTTTAGCAGTTGGGATGATTCAGTTTGCTCAGCCAGCGATTCAAAAAGCAGTCCACCGCTGACCTCCATTCTCCCATTTTCAATTGCGCCGCTTGTGTGAAATTTTTCCTTGAACTCCGAAAGCTGTTTTGCAAGTTCACCAACTGAATTAAATTTTCCAATTCCCGTCAGATCAATATCGAGAAACGTTCCCATGAAAGTGTTGTCCGTCGGAGTATAAACTCTGTTGGAAAGGCCATCATAGCCATCGATATTTAGGTTGATAACACCGTTCAGATTGTCAGCATCACCGATAAACTCGCCATCACCGCTAATCATCAGTTCGCTGATAACGCTATCCGGTGAAAAAGCGCTCAGGGGGACATTATCCCACTTGCCCCACATAACCAGTGGTCGCTCGTGGTCGAAAAGGTATTCAGAATGTATTTCTATTTCAGAACCAGTCGCGGTGAGCCTTGTGTAGCTTTCCTTCAGGCCGGATGAATCAACATGCGCGGAAAAGTCGCCCCGTTCAAACCGCCAGTTGAAAATACTTCCGTTGTAGGCTCTTAATAAAACAGTCGCCGATGGATTATCAAAAGTGCCCTCAATCGTGCCGCTGCCAAACAGCGTTCCGCTTATGTCTATCGGCATGTCATAATCGACAAAATCAATATCGTTAAGATTGACTTCATCCAGTTGAAACTCCATGTTTAACGCATTCGGTTTACTGATTTCACCGCTAACTCTCACGACTCCGCCAGTCTCCGGTTCAATTAGCACATTGCTGATTGTGATTATCTCCTTTTCAACAACAATGCCGCCGTGAATATTTCCGCAGGGAACATGAATAACGCTGCCATCTTGAATATTCAGATTCACTTTCGCTTTATAATCGTCTTCCCTTACTATTATATTAGCGTCAAATTCCGTTTTCCCCCTGACATCAAACGGTATATTAAAATTGATAAACTCCTCAAAAAAGCCGATTTCAATATCCTTTGATTTGATATCGAAAGCTCCCGCTGTTTCAAGCGGTTTTATTTCACCGCGAATATCAATATAACCGCCGTTGCTTTCCCGAAAGATTATGGACGGAAATGAAATTGTATTGTTGCGAAATTCAAAATCGCTCTCTTCAATTCTGAAATCCTCGGATGACAAAGTTAAATTGTCAGACCACAATTTCCCTGATGCGACAATGTTGTTGATCACTCCCCCGATTTGGGCATCGATGTTCAGTTCGCCCGTCATATCAGGCTGAATGGGAAGAGTATCCGGCAGAATCGAATTAACCGAAATATCCCTGGCATGCAATGATCCTTTTATTTCACCGCTTTGAAGGTCATCGATTTGAAAAAGCCCGTTGAATGATGAACCGGCATATTCACCCTCCACGGCAATTTGGCACATATTTGAAGGAAATGAAAAACGAGCGAAACTCTTCGAGAATTCGACTTTATCTGTGCCATTAAACGGAGACGTGAACTGCACCTTCGATGCATCCAGCTCCATATCGAAATTCACATCCGGTTTGCCATCCGCGATATTTGAAATCGACGCTTCGAATTTCCCCTCGATTTCATCTGAATCAATCCCAAGTTTTTTTAATTGGGGCGATTTAACATGCAGCAAATCCATAAACTGCCCAATTCCGGAAAGGTCTATTTCTCCACCCAGATAAATCTCCTCAACCAGATTCCCGCCTCCACTGATTTCAATCACCGGTTTTCGCTTTCCGTTAATGAAAGTTCCTGAATGGTTTGAGTTATTGTCGGACAGCCAATACGCCTTGAGTTTGGGATGCAGAACGATTTCACCATCAATCAGGAGAAGATTCCCGCTCAGGAATACGGGTAAAAAGTAAGAGGAATAATCGCTGGAATCATCATCGCTATTGTTAATTTGAACAATCTCAACACGGCAGTCATTCAGCACGAGTTCCATGTTGATTTTATCCCATGGAAATTCGGCTTCTTTTTGCTGCCGCGATTTGAAAACCTCCATCCAATTGACAGAACCGTCCTTCACCACGGCTTTAACAACCGACTTGTTAATCTGTATATAGCGAATTGCGTTGACAGCCATATCCGGCTTGTTGATTATCTGCAGCCAGTCGGCTTTTATAAGGGCGCTTTCGATATGAAGCAGCGGAGTGCCGCTGCTGTCACTCATAGAGATATCACTTAGCGAAACCGAAAAGGGGAATTCAGCGGTTAAACCGTCTATCGAAAGGTCAACGTTCAGCTCATTGGATGCCAGTTTTGTTAATGCCTCAATTATCTTATCCTGGTTACGATTGATAGCGGCATTGAAGGAAGCCGAACTCATAAGAAGCACACCGACCAGAATCAGTACTACGATTATTGCAGTTGTGAAACCATATTTTGAAAAGAATTTACGCACTTTTTAAAAATGTCAGAATTCATATAAAATCCCCAGATTGAAAATATCATCCCTAAAGATATTTTCACCGCCAACAACTATGAAGACGTTTTCTGAGATTCCAAGTCCGCCATACATATCGAACAAAACATCGTTGGGATCATATAAATCGCTTTTAATGAAGAAATTATCCAGATGGTAATCCAATCCGAGTCCGACTTTCGAGCGTTTTACGCCGAACCTCAGATCAAACACTTCATCCAGATTGAATCCCAGCTGCATGTTCAAAAGATTGTCCTCGCCGATTTCATCCAATCCTACCGTGAAATAAACCTGTTTTTCCGGGTTATATATGTAGAAATCAACGCCGCTGAAGTATGAGTCCTTTTGCGGCTTGAATCGTGATTTAAATTCACCTGAAAACTCCAGGTTTGAAACTTTTTCAATCCTTTTCTTCAAATTCTGGACTGTCTCTTCAGTGGTTTTAAGCGTATCGTGCACGGAATGGATGCTGTCCTTCAGTTCGCCTTTAAGTTCAGGATCATCAGTTATTTCCTCGATATCCACCAGGATTCTTTCAATTTGTTCGGAGATTTTTTCAATACGTTCAGAGATATTCTTTGCCGCATCATGCAGTTCGGGATCCTCCATAAGATCACGCATTGATTTGCTAGCCGCCTCGATATTCTCCATTGTGGATGAAAGACGTGGCTTGTTCTCATCGACAATATCAGCCAGCCCTACAGTCATGCTTTCAACATTGGCGCCAATGCTTTCAATCTGCTCTTTCACAGAGGCAAACAGTTCATCAATGGCTTCCTTATCGAGAACTTGCTCGATATCGTCAAGCAAATCCTGGAATTTCTGAAGAACATTCAGCATTTCCTGGTTAAGTTCTTTGAGCTGTAATCCTGATTCCCGCACAACTTCATCAACGTGGGCAATTAAATCCTCCGGACCCGCCTCACGCGAACCTTGAAAATATGATCCCTCCTCAAGCGGAGGGAAAACATCAATGAAAGTCACAAAAGCATATTTACTTGTTTCGCTGTCCCAGAATTTTCTTTCACCCGGAAGGAACGCGTATGTTTTATCCACATTAATTGATTTTTCAATCTTCTTTACTTTTACTCTATCAAACCCAGTTTCGGATTTTTCCACATCAACAATCTGCCCAATCAGTTTTTCATCACCATTATGAAAATAATGAAGCCAGTCGTTTTTCCGTACTTTGCTCTTCAATACTTTTACATAATAGTAATCTACTTCCTCTTCAGCATCGCAATCGAAATATCCGCCAGCCGGTTCGGATACCTCTATATATGAACTACCCAGAAGGCTTTCCTTCGTAATAATCACTTCCGCATTTTCATGGACAACATTTTCTTTTCCGAAGATACGCACTGTTACACTTACACCGCTTAACGGGCTGATGTCTGTCATTTCAACCAGCCCAACCTCCTGACCGTTTATCTTGAATTTGGCGCCTTTGTTCAAGCCGCGAATGGATGCAAAATGAAAATGCAGGCGGTATTCATCCTGTCTTTTTCCGATAAAATTAACCACCCCAAAGTAAGAGAGCATAAGCAGTACAAAAAATACTGCCATAATCACCCAGAAACCAACTTTGGCGGCGTATGATACTTTTAAATCCAATTTATCAACCTCGAATTAGCAGGCGCATATTTCACCAAACGCCATTTGATAAATTAATTATCCAACGTTTTTATAGAATGAATAAAATCATGAACCTCTTCAATTTCAGAATTCATTATTTCATCCGGAGTCCCGGTCTGAATTATTGTATTGTTGAAAATCGCGCTGATGCGGTCTGAAAATGCGAAAACGGACGGCATATCGTGCGAGACAACAACGCTTGTCACACCAAAATCCTCACGGGTTGAGTAAATCATCTCGTTTACATATCCGGTCATTATCGGGTCGAGTCCGCTTGTTGGTTCATCGTATAGAATTATGGATGGTTTCTCGACAAGCGCTCTCGCGAGTCCGACTCTTTTCTGCATTCCGCCGGAAAGCTTATCCGGGTAACTATTCCGTGCGTCAATCATCCCAAGCTGCTCAAGCACCCGAACGACTTTCTCATCAACCTCTTTCCTGCCAAAGAGACGTTTCTCAACCAGTGGGAACGCGACATTTTCGAATACTGTCATGGAATCAAACAACGCCGCTCCCTGAAAAACCATTCCCATTTTCTGGCGCACATGATACAGGTTTGATTCTCTCAGATGGTCAATCCTCTCGCCATCTATAATAAGTTCACCGCGAAAAATCCTGCAGAATCGCATTATCGTTTTAAGAAGAGTCGATTTGCCTGAACCTGAACCGCCGATAACCGTGATAATCTCAGATGGCTTAACATTGAAATTCAGGTTTTCGAGAATGATTTTATCATCATACCCCGCTGATATCCCGTTCATTGAGATAATATACTCAGAGTTATTTTCAATTCCTTTTTTCATAAATCAATCTTTCAGAATTTAACAATAGTAATCAGAACGTCGGCAAGGAAAATGAGTATCATGCTTGTTACCACGCTTGACGTAACGGCTCGCCCGACACCGCTGGCTCCTCCCTTTGTTTCAAACCCCCGGATGCAGCCAACAATTGCAATAATCACTCCGAACATCAGTGATTTTTTCAAAAGGCTTCGCGCGATATCCATCTCATAGAAATTCTTGACGCTTTCGAAATATGTCATATATGAAACTTCAAGCGGTGAGATATAGTGTACGGCAATGTAACCGGCATAAACACCTGCTATTGCCGCAAAGAGAGTGATTATCGGCACCATTATTATGCAAGCGAGAAGTCTCGGCACAACAAGATAACGAATGGGAGGAACCGCGCTTGCGCGCAGGGCGTCAATCTGGTCAGTTACTTTCATTGTTCCTATTTCACTCGCGATTCCAGCTCCGGCTCGACCGGCGATAATCAAAGCTGAAAGGACGGGGGCAAGTTCCTTTCCCATACTCCACAGCATTGCGCCGCCGATTAATTCCTCACCATAAGAAAGAGATTCAATCTGCTGGGTTAGAATTGTCGCCAGTGTCATACCGGTAAAGCCAATACATAGTACAACGATGAAAATCGAATCCGCGCCAAGAAATGACATTTGCTGAATCAGAGTATTGAATCGAACCCCGCCTGTAAAAATAAATATTATTGCCCGTACGAACATCAGAATGAACTGCCCAATGAAATCAAATGTGTTAATCAGCATCTGGACAAATCCCGTAGTAACTTCACCGGTAAGGGTGAACGGCGCAAAAAATATATCTTTTGCGGTTTGTTCTATCTTTTGATTTCTGTTTGGCAATGCTCCAGCAACCTGAACAACCTTAATATGAATTAAAGCATAAATTGTACCGATTTACCGCCACCTTTACCAGCACGAAATAAGCATCATGGTATTCGCTTAACTGTGAAATTTGAACAATTTTGAGCCGTGATGGTTCATTGTTTAGTAACACCAGGCTTTAGAGTGGTGCTTCTCTTGCCCGTTTTTTACGATATCGAGCTAAAAGGCTTGTTGAAAAAGCCTATTTTTTCCGTAACCCGGTCATGCCTTTATATGATAATGTGAATCTAACCCGATGTTCCTCGCAGGCATGCCGGGGTCCCGCATAAATAGCCACCTCCCCGGCATGCCTGATTAACATTATAGAAAATTGTCAACTATGCACGGGACGGCATGACCGGGTTACGGTTCATCATCTTTTTATCTGCTTTTTCAACAGCCCCTAAAACATGATGTTATTTTGAACGTGTTAATAGCGAATATCGAAATTCTGTGATATTTTTACCAACCGTTAATGGAAATTCTTCAAATCACATTATTGCTCGCTGGCGGAATGGTTCTCCTTTATTATGGCGGAGAATATCTGGTTCGCGGCGCGTCATCCCTGGCGCTCAGATTGGGAATGTCTGAACTCATTGTCGGAATGACAATTGTCGCGATGGGAACAAGCGCTCCGGAAGCGTTTGTCTCAATAATCGCATCCATCCAGGGAAGCCCCGGTATCGCGATTGGAAATGTCATAGGGTCTAACATCGCAAACATCGGATTGGCTCTTGGCATTGCGGCGATTATCAAACCGGTTCTAACCCAAGGCACTTTTTTTCGACGTGAACTTCCATTCATGCTGATAGCCTCGATTACCCTTGTCGCAATTACATTAGACAGGCATCTCAGCAGATTTGACGGAATTGTATTCCTTATCTTAATGGCGACCTTCATCGGTTACTGCATTTGCAACGCAAAAAAGGAATCGAATACCCCATCATCCGATGATGATACTGATATCCTTAAATCAAAATATCATGACATTGTTTTCATTGTGCTTGGGCTGTTTGGACTTGCATACGGATCAGAAATTTTCGTGGATGGCGCTACCAGATTAGCTCTTATGTTAGGCATCTCTGAGTTTGTCATCGGATTGACAATTGTCGCTCTTGGCACATCTCTCCCGGAGGTATCAACGCTTCTCATTGCTACAATCCGGGGCAAATCAGGCATTGCGATTGGTACAATCATCGGTTCAAATATTTTTAACATATTCCTCGTATTGGGAATCGCCGGTTCGATATGCCCATTTAAGATTGCCGAGGAATCGTACATGGTTGACCTGACAGTGATGCTGGCATTCGCTGTAATCATCGCTCCGCTTGCATATTTTGGCAAACGAGTCGCAAGATGGGAAGGCATTCTGCTTTTGCTTGGATATATCGCATATATCGCGTACATCGCGGTCAGATCACAGAGTTAGCTATTGGAACTGGTGTAAAAACCCAGGTTATGCAAACGAATCATTATATGTAGGGGCGTTGCTTGCTGCGCCCCGGTGTGCCGTATTAAACAAGGTTAATTCAGGGCGCAGCAAGGTGTAATGTGTCATAACATACGCTACACTGTGTGTCAAGACATGCGCTACA
>CBDURE010000122.1:0-10357 GCA_965369605.1 uncultured bacterium | reverse complement strand
AGGGGAGAAACAACACTCTCCCTCCCCGCTCGCGGGGAGGGCTGGGGTGGGGGCTAACGCTTGTCATACCGTGTTTTCTCAAGTAAGATAAAATGCATGAACATTGTTGATAAGAACTGCCATATTTGCGGTGTTGAACTAACAGCCGCGAATTCATTCACGTGTCCGAACTGCCAGAGGACTGATCTCTGCATACTGCACAAAGGACCCGGCTCCGGAAAGTGTTCATTTTGCCTCGATAATTTACGTAAACGCATGATATATCCCACCTTCGCAATTATCGCATTTGTACTTCTGCTTTTTGCGCCATATATTTTTATGCGGATTCCAATGGTATTTCTAATTCCGATAGTACTCTTTCTCCCTTTCTGGCTTATGATTGAATCAGCCCGGCCGGTTGTTATCTCATCAAAACTAAAAAAAATAATTCTTAACACTTTAAGCACATCGATTTTTCTTGTTGCAGTGCTGCTTATCATGCGGCATATTGTGGAAATCAGGAAATTCATCATTCTTGATGAGGGTATGTCAGCCTCTACATTCCTAATACTCGGAATCATACTGCTACTTCTCGGGTTTGTTTACACGATGTCAACATCGCTTGGCAGGCTTGGAATCGTATTCTTCAATTATGACTATCCTGAGGAGTATTCCATATTGCTGAAAAAAGCGGGTCGGGATCCTGAGATGGTCGGAACTTTAAAATGGGATTTAAGATGGATAACATGGGTGAATTTCATTTACGGTTTCTTTTTTATCTATCTATATATGGCGCCATACGTGTAGTGCAAATCAAATAGCGTTTTCGCTTTACAATCCTATGCTTAACGTCTAAAATGTTCTCTCGCATTACCTGTTTAACCACTCGCGCGGGTGGCGGAATTGGTAGACGCGCCAGGTTGAGGGCCTGGTGAGGGCAACCTCATGAGGGTTCAAGTCCCTCCTCGCGCACCATTGTTAAAAAATACTGTCCTTGAGTGGGCAGTTTTTTAATTAAGGAAAAATCAAAATTGGTCACTGAAATCATTATTCGTCAATTAACCCGTCATTCCCGATTTCGAGAATGTCGGGAAAAGTCAGCGGAACAAGAAACCCCCACCCCAGCCCTCCCCGCGAGCGGGGAGGGAGAATGTTGTCTTTTCCCTTCGCAAGTGTATAGACCGTGTATATCGTATGCAAATGCAAAAATATTTCCCCCCGCTCGCGGGGGGATTAAGGGGGGGGATAAGATATAACAACAATTTAATGGTGTCAGTCGCCAAATCTGCTATTACACTGAAAACGAGGTAAACGCATACAATGACAGAACAAAATAAATCACAGGATAACTGGACTGAACTCCCTGCACATTCCGCAATCGATGACATGACCGAAAATCAATTGCGCGAGGCTGTAATCGACTCATCCAAACTCTGGCTTGCACATGATGGCTTATGGTTTCAGGCTGTCGAAAAAGATCACGGCATGGATGACGCAATCAAAGCGGATACTGATGCCTGGAAAATATTCACCAAACTTGAAGCGAAAAGAATTCTCAGGCGCATCGGTGTTGAACCGGGCACAGGCGGCATTGAGGAACTGGCAATCGCATTAAGGCATCGAATGTATGCCAATATCAACGTAATGAAAATCGAGCGTACAGGGAACAAATTGCGCATGACCATGACAGACTGCCGTGTGCAATCAGCGCGAAAACGCAGAAACCTTGATCCCTTTCCGTGCAAATCAGTGGGTATATGGGAATACAGCAATTTTGCAAGTACGGTAAATCCGAAATTAAAAACGAAATGCTGCTACTGTCCTCCTGACCCATTGCCTGATGATGGCTATTGCCAGTGGGAATTTACATTGGAGGATTAGCTTAAGTAAAAAAGGGGACTGTCCCAACCAGGTTTATAAATACGATAAATACTGGGATTAAAAACAATGTTTATCGAAATCGCCATACTGAAAACTTATTGTGGACTGTCCCCTTTTTTACGAAGCGCGAACACATTTGGGTTGTCCTAATTTTTTAAATGGCGTACAATCAAATTCATCTCATCAGTTTTCCAGGGAGACAATAGGAATGATAAAAACAAATGAAAACAAGCTGGTTATGATGTCCGTGCAGGGAACGGTTTCACATCAGAAATTTGGAAGCCCCTTTATCACCGGCGCTGATGGCGTTCCGCGATTCACGCCCCGTACGGGAGCAATCACTTATAACGTAAAAGTGGGCGACCTGGCATGCGGATGGGCAGCGGATCACATCGAACCGGGAGTAACATCGATTCTCGATCAGGATAACCCGACAGGATTGAAAAATGCCGGATACAATGCTTTTGCATGCATTGGAAACGACGCGATAGTTGTAAATGGCGATGCCAAGGGTGCGGTTGGAACTGTAACCGGAAAGCATGGCGGTGCCGAGCATGTTATCCTTGATTTCGCTCAGGATGTTTTGGAAAAACTGAACATGGATGACAAGTTTCTTATCAAAGCGTATGGGCAGGGAATGGAGTTTAGCGATTATCCCGACATAGCTGTATTTAACCTTTCACCAGTCCTGCTAAAGAAATGGAAAATAAAGGAAAACAAGGATGGCAGCATTTCGGTTCCCATCACGAGAATAATTCCGGGGCATCTTATGGGAAGCGGAATAGGCAAACTTTCGCCAATGCTCGGAGATTATGACATCCAGACACACGACCCTGCTGATTTCAAAAAACTGGGACTGGATAAAATCCGCCTTGGCGACCTGGTAGCAATTCAAGATCATCATGGCATCTGCGGCAGAAGTTATCTGAAAGGTTCGATTTCCATCGGTGTTGTCCTGCATGGAGATTCACAATTCGCCGGACATGGTCCCGGTGTCGTAAATCTGATATCATCACGAACGCCAATTATCAAACCCGTGATAAACAAGGACGCGAATATCGGCCAAATGCTGAAAATCGGAATATGGCGCCCAAAGAAAAAGTCACGTAAAAAGAAATAGTTGGAATGAGAGAGTTGTATTTTTAAATAGCATTACCCCCACCCCAACCCTCCCCGCGAGCGGGGAGGGGGAAAACGTATTTTCCCGCTCCTGTTGGAATTTTGGGAAAAACATGTTTCCCTTCTCGTGTTGGGATTAAAAAAAACATCTTTAGCCTCCCGTGTTGGGATTAAGGCGGAAAATATTTCCCCCCGTTCGCGGGGGGATTAAGGGGGGGAAGAAGCGTTACAAATCAACATAAACATTTTTCTGACATCCAGAATAAGGTGACAAACATGAGATATTTATCCGCTCTTATAATCGCGATTCTTCTTATCGCGCCAGCATGGTCTGATTCGGAATCATCGACAAAAGCAGTCGATATCACAGGACATTATTTGAAAATTCAAATCATGCCGGATACTCAATCTCTTTCAGCGGAGGATGAGATAACGCTTTCGGGCGCTCCCAATGGCGTATTCGCATTCACTTTGAACAAAAATCTGAAAATCTCAGATATCACATGCGATTCAAAGAAAATAAAATATGAGACCGGTCCCTACGAGGGCGCTGAAGCTGGTGAAACCGGATGGACTGACAGATTCAAGACTGTAAAAGTTTATCTCCCTGACGGTGCATCAAAATTCACAATCGCATACGCAGGTGAAATTAACGACCCCGTCGAATCAGGAAGCTCGCTGATTCATGTAAGAGGCGACCAGACAAGCGGTATCATCTCATCCGATGGCGTTTTTCTATGCTCCGCAACCGGATGGTATCCCGATACTGCAAACGCGATGGCGACTTTTCATATTGAATCCAGTGTTCCAAAAACATGGTTTTCGGTGACGCAGGGAGATTTACTGAAAAGGGAAATTGTCGGTGATGAACGTGTAAGCGAGTGGCGATGCGATGTCCTTTTCGACTCCTGCGTGCTGGTCGCAAGCGAATATTACAAAAAAACACGTAATATCTCTGGTGTGGACTGCAGCACATATTTCTATGAGGACAACGATGAGCTGTCTGATTCGTTTCTGGATAAACTTGAGGAATACCTTCCGGCATATGTCGAACTGTTCGGCGATTACCAGTATTCAAGATTCGATGTCGTGGAGAATTTTTTCACTACCGGTTATGGAATGCCGGGATTCACACTTCTTGGCAAGAGAGTAATACGAATGCCGTTTGCGACTTTGCAGGGGTCGCTTGGACACGAACTCGTTCATTGCTGGTGGGGCAATTACGTTGTCCCGGATTGGGATCAGGGCAACTGGTGCGAGGGCATCACCTACAACTCAACCAATTACTACTGGAGTATCATCAGCGGTCTTGATGAAGAAGCGCGAGAATTTCGCTATACCGACATGCTCAAGTACACTCTTCAGGTTGTAAAAGAAGATGAATATCCAGTCAGGAAGTTCAGATCAAAGTTCACAGAGACAGATGGAAATGTTGGCTATGGTAAAGCAAGCGCGATTTTCAGAATGCTTCAACAAATGCTTGGAGATGAACAATACTTCAAATCTTTGAAAATCATTGTTAAAAAGCACGGAGCAAATCTCTCCACATGGGATGATTTCCGCGAGGTATTCGAAGAGGTTAGCGGAAAAGACCTGAAGCAGTATTTCAACAGCTGGCTCGATTACACAGGAACACCAAAACTGAAATGTGATTCAATAGGGCAGTATTCAAGCGGTGATAGCAACCGTATCAAATTCAACATCGTTCAGGATGGCGATGTTTATCATCTGGCTGTACCCCTTTTAATCAGCACACCGAAAGGTAATATCCAGGATGTCGTTGAGATAAAAGAGAAATCAACCGGATTCGATTATCTTATACCCGCAAAAGCGACATCGATTGAAATCGACCCGGACTATTATGTCTTCCGTGAACTTGTCGGAAGGGAAATAGCGCCATGCCTTAATACGACAATCAAGTCGGAGAAAATTCTGATAATTCTACCCAGTGAAGGCGAGGACGATTTACTTGAGATATCTGCCGGACACAGCCATGGCAGAAGCTCTGGCGGAACAAAAAGCACCAACGTAAAGACAATGTATGAGGAACTTGCTGATTCAATGATTGAAAGCGGAATCGAGGCTGAAATAAAGCACGATTACCAGGTAACCGATGACGATTTAAAATCATCATCAATTATCTGCCTTGGAGCATCAAGGTATAACTTAATTGCGAAGAAAATCGCTGATCAAACCGATGATGCGGTTTATCTAAATCACGATTGCTTTGAACTGGATGGCAATGAGTGCTTGGGTGCGGGAGCATCCGCGCTGGTTACAGTTCGAAACCCATTTAACGAAGATAATTTCGTAACATTCTATTTCGGCAACTCACCGCAGGCGGTATTCAAAGCAAGTTTCATTTTCCACTACCGACTGCATTCGTATGTCATTTTCGAGGATGGCACAGCGATAGACAGGAATAAATGGGCAATCGAAAACAGTCTGGTTTATAAGTTGAGATAACAGGTTCTTGAAATTTACAGACGATGTAGGGGCGCGCCTGGATTGTACGGTTTTATGACACATTACACTTGGAAGGTGTCTTGGAACATTGAATTATGCACGAAACTTGTCATTCTGAGCGCAGCGAAGAATCTATAAGTTGCTGTGTTGATGATTAAACCATCAAGTCGAATAACACGTCATTCCCGCGAAAGAGCCTGTCGGAAAAGATGTCGCAAACAAGAAACCCCCACCCCAGCCCTCCCCGCGAGCGGGGAGGGAGAATGTTTTCTTTCCCCTTCGCAAGTATATAGACTGAATATATTATTTACCAATGCGAAAAATATTTCCCCCCGCTCGCGGGGGGATTAAGGGGGGGATGAGATATAAAGCAACCTTTCCCGACAGGCTCTTTCGCGGGAATGACGGAACATTATCCTTAGATTATTAATCCGTTATTTTTTATTTCGAAGTTTTGCAAGCCCAACTCGAAGTTTTTTCATCGCTTTGTTTATATTTTCCGGTGAGTTGGCATAGCTCAGACGGATAAATCCTTCCCCTACATTGCCAAAACTAGTTCCTGAAAGCGTAGCCAATCCGCATTTATCAAGAAGGTAATCCTGCATTTCTTGTGATGACAATCCAAATTCACTGATATTCGGAAAAGCGTAAAACGCGCCTTTCGGAACACGGCATTCGACACCATCAATATCAGCCAGCTTTGCGATGATTAACCGACGGCGTCCCGTGAATTTTGAAACCATTTCGCGAACGCAATCCTGAGAACTTTCGATTGCAGCTTTTCCAGCCAGTTGAACAAATCCGGCAGTGCATGAATTGAAATTAGTGCAGAGCTTTGTAACATGCTTTGCGAGTTCAACCGGCATCGCTCCGAATCCAAGCCGCCATCCTGTCATGGCGTACGTTTTAGAATGCCCATCCACAATTATTGTTCTTTCCTTCATGTCGTTATAGCGTGAAATCGATTGATGTTTCCTGCCGTCATAAAGTATATGGCAGTACACTTCATCGGCAAGAACCCAAAGATCGTTGGCAACCGCGATTTCCGCAAGTTGTTTAAGATCTTCTTTCGTAAGGATTCCGCCTGTCGGATTATGCGGAGAGTTGATGATTATAAGGCGGGTTTTTTTGGTAATTAATCTTTTTAACTCGTCAAAATCGATTCTGAAATCGAGGTCATCTTTGAGAGTGTAGGGAACCGGTTTTGCCCCGATGTAGTTTATCACTGAACTATAAATTGGATATCCGGGATCAGGATAAAGAACCTCATCGTCGCGATTCACTATCGCAAAGAGGCTGAGAGTAATTATCGGTTTTGCTCCCGGCGTTATTACAATTTCATCCGGGTTGTATTTTATTTTTCTTGTTTTCGTGATGTAGTCTGCAAAACATTCGCGAACTTCAGGAATTCCAGCTGTTGGAACATAATGCGTATGGCCGTCAACAAGTGCTTTGATAGCGGCTTGCACGATATGCGGAGCTGTATCAAAATCAGGTTCGCCGATTTCCAAATGCACAACATCCATGCCCTTGGCCTCTAGTTGTTTGGCGTGGGCGAGAACCTCAAAAGCTGTCTCAGTACCAAGTCTCTTTTGTCTGTCTGCAAATTTCATCGTACAACCTCAAAGCCTGAAAAGAAAAAAATAAAAAACCACCCATAAACGGATGGGAAATAATTCATGCAAATCCAAATATTTTATCGGCTAACTGGTGATCTTTTCTCCCCTTTCTTTAACTGCGTCCTTGATTATTCTGGCAATGTCACGTGTATCTGTGCCGGGTCCCATAATTGAGTAAACGCCTGTATCCAGAAGCTTTTCCCGGTCTTCCTCAGGTATAATTCCGCCGCCAAGTACGATTATGTCCTCAGCTTCCGCTTTTTTCAATAATTCAATTATTTTGGGAATCAAAGACATATGGGCGCCTGAAAGAATCGAAATAGCTATAACATCCGCATCCTCCTGCAAGGCGGTTTGAACTATCTGCTCAGGAGTCTGCCTCAATCCGGTGTATATTACCTCCATGCCAGCATCGCGAAGAGCGCGGGCAACCACCTTTGCGCCTCTGTCATGGCCATCCAAACCGGGTTTCGCAACAACTACTCGTATCTTATCTTCCATTATTGCCTCCGAAAGTTACAAATTTCACATTCCATTATTAAGCAATACATTATGCACCCATATCAGGCAACCTGTCTATTATATTCTATCCGATTTGACAACATCTTGGCAACTTGGATTTTTTTTAGTTATGATATAATTCCTGAAATTCAGGGGGAGATGTTTATTTGTATGTATCAGTTATCTTTAATTAAAACCAGAAACCATGAGGTAAAAAATGACTGTAAAAACAGCTTATATTGGCAAACTGGCAATACTCGCAATTGCCGTTCATCTATGCTTCTTCCAGACAGGAGCATCAGCGCGACCGGGCATGATGATGAAACCGGAGGCATCAACGCCTGCAAAAACTCACGTAGCAGAGGCATCTGCGGATGATTCCACATACAACGCGATAACGACGCGTCTCGATAATGGCCTTAAGTTGGTATTGATTGAAAATCATGCCACACCGCTTATCACAGTCTTTGTAGCCATAAAAGCGGGGTCCGCAACTGAGGATTACCGGCACAACGGAATCACTCATTTCCTTGAGCATATGCTTTTCAACGGAACCACAAAACGAACTCAACAGGAACTCTATGATGAGATGGACCTGATTGGCGGCTACAACAACGCCTACACACGCAAGGATTACACCGCGTTCATTATAACGATTCCATCGAGGAACATCGAAACCGGAATGGATATCCAAAGCGATATGCTTTTCAATTCGGTTATCAGCCCTGAAAAAGTGAAAAAGGAGATGGGGATTGTATCGGAGGAAATACGCGGAAGCATGGGAAATCCTGCTTATGCTGTAAACGCGAACTTCTACAGTTGGGTTTACGGCGGAACGCCGTTTGAAAAATCGGTTCTTGGCACCGTTGACAGCGTTAACAAACTGGATGCGGATGATATTCGCAACTACTGGCGAAAGTGGTATGTGCCGAACAACATGACAATGGTTGTAGTTGGTGATTTCAATCCGGGCGAGATGCTTGAACTCATTAAAAAATACTATGGCAAAGCGCAGCCTAATGATATTCACGTCGATGATGTCATTCTTCCACCTATAACAAAACACAAACGTATGATAGATTACGTTCCCAAAGCGGCAAGGGATATCAGCATTATTCTTAACGCTCCCATTCCCACAGATGATGACGGCATTCCATTCATGATTATGGTTGACCTTCTTGGTGATGAATTGAATTCATATCTTAAAAGTTTAAATCCATCCGATCCAATTCAGGTTTCAATTGAGCATATTACATACAAACCCGGATGCCGTCTGATTGTTTCAGGCAAAATCCCAGGTTCATTGACGGATGATGAAACGGAAAAACACATAATGGATGCAATTCAGAATGTGGGAATTGCTAAAACATCACAGGATAAACTTGATGGCGTTAAAATCAGCACTATCGCAAATGAAATCAAGATGCTTGATAACATGATGATTTTCGGGCTGTACGTTCTCGCGGATGCTACAAACTGGGGATGGGATTACATTGACCAAAAACGCGGCAAGGTTGAAAGCCTTACCACCGATGACATCGACTCAGTCAGGCAAAAATATCTGCTTGCCCCGAGCTTTCAAACATACATCTCAAAGCCATTTCCCGCTGACGGCTTGTCAGAAAAAGCATTTGATGCCAAATGGACAAAAGAAGTTCTTCCAAATGGATTAACTGTGGCAATCAAGCAGGACAATTCAAGCGAAGTTTTCGGAATGCATTTCCTTTATAAAAATCGATGTTACCTCGAACCTAAGGGCAAGGATGGAATTGCTGACCTGATACACAGAACAATCACAAAAGGCACGCCTGAAATAAGCGCGGATGATATCCAGAATAAAATGAGCAAGCTAGGCATCGATATTAAAACCAACGACTATTCTTTTATCCCGTTTGATGATTACTGCCTTTCCCCTGAATACAGCTATGTTCGAATCAACGGCCTTGACATGTTCTGGGATGAAAGCATAGATTTCGCATCTGGAATTATTGTAAATGACGGCATAACCGAGGATATTCTTAAATCATCGCAAACAGGAATGGTTCGCTCTCTTGGACCAAAACAGGGACGCGCTAAAACGAAGGCGAAAAATCCCTTCACACAAACAGTAAGGGGAGATGCGTCTCTGATACGCCCACTTATGGGCACAGCGGAAACTGTAAACAGCATCACTCTTAATGACATCCACGATTTCAGAAATATATTCTTCGCGCCGGATAATATTATCCTTACCGTAACCACAAGCATCGACAGCGACGAAGTAATGAAGAAAATTAAGGATGCTTTTGGAGGGATGGAGTCTGTCAAGGTTAAATCAAAATTCCCGAAAACCAAATATTCAGGAAAGTCTTCTGATGATATTCAAATTGAAGTAGGCGGCGCTCAGAGTTATATCATTTTCGGATATCCCGTCAATAACGTTCCCGAGAAAGATAGAATTCCTCTAAGAGCGCTGGGTTCGATTGTCAGCAAGGAAGTGGCATTTGAACTGCGAGAACGCCAGGGGCTGGCATATTCGATTGGCGCATCGTTCAATCTCGATGACAGCGACGGTTACTTCTACCTCGCAATGGGCACAGGTCCCGAAAACATCGATAAAGCAAAAACCGGAATCCGTGATGTCCTTGGCATGTGCAAATCGATGGAAATATCACAACGCGATATGGAACTGGCAGTTAATTCAAAAACAGCGCAGATGTTCCGCTATCGTGCAAAGCGCATGAATCAGGCATACTACATGGGACTGAATTTGTACGATGGAAAAGATATAGAGTATGACCCAATCGATGAAT
>CBDURE010000121.1:0-10360 GCA_965369605.1 uncultured bacterium | reverse complement strand
ATCGGCATATATTGTGAATTCTGTTGACACACCGGGCTGGGCCAATGATGTTTACATTTCAGGCGGATATGCGTATGTCGCTGATATGTTAGGCGGTTTGCGAATAATTGACCTTTGGTGATTTAGTGTTGCTAAATAAAAACTGAAATGCCAATGCACTGGAGCGCCGCAGGTTGCTGCGGCGCTTCCGGTAACTCTGGAAATTCATCCCTTTTGCAAAGCTTACCCCTATCAGTTATAATAACTCCAACGGTTCTCGCTCTTACTTTTTACTCTGATAACAGAATACTTGGGGTGGTCTTATGCGATTCTTCACACTTGTCACATGGGTATTAGCCATACTAATTGCCGTTACGGGCTGTTCAGGTAACAGCGATAATCCGGTAGAAAACAATTCCACTGGCGTTGCAATCAACAACCTGCCAGTTGGTGTCAGCGACTTTAATTCCGATGGCACACCGTATTCAGGAATGGCTGCAATGGGGCTTTTTAACGTGCATGTTGACCCCGATGCTGTTTCCGTGGAATTGTCCGCCATCAGAAATAGCGCTTTAACTGATGTTCTCGAAGTGGTTGACATAACGAATTTCCTTTCACTTGCGCCATGCTACGACTGCGTGAAAATCCAATCGGTCGCTTTGGATTCCGATGGCTTTCTTGTCGTATCAATCGGAATCAAGCATCCCTTTGGTGTAGGCGACCCTCTTAAGCCAATCACCGGAAAAAATCGCGCTGATTTGCACGTGTTTAATATCGAGGGGATTGTGGTATCAAACGCGGCTGCAATATCATTCACCGGAGTAGGGCAGTCGGTTGCCGGATTTGCTTTGGTCAACGCTGACGGCTACACCGGCTACCTTGATGGTGTTCTCGATGGCATCTATCCGACTGACGCAACAATTCATCCCTACATAACATTTTTCGATGATTACGATATTGGAAATTTCGATGCCGCCAACCCGATGGGATTCGATAGCGTAACCGACCCGCCGCCGTCGGGGAATCTGGTAATGGCGATGGGGTGTGATTATAACTATCAGGATTATGTTTTCGGATTAATTGAGCCTGTCGATTTTATTTTCGCGGTTGGATGCACTTATGCTGTCAGCTCAGCAAACAAGCACGAGCGATTTTCGCCGGAATATAGAATCCCGCAGCATAACAAAAAAGCCGCGAGTGAAATCGCGATTGAAATTACAGATAACAATTTTGCCGCCGGGGTAACCGATTCGACCGCTGACATTGAAGTGCGTGTGGTTGATATCAATCATGATGTTGCTGTTGGTGTAAATCTAAATGAAATGCTCGCGGATTCATCCGTGGATGATATCTGGATTGATATCCCACAGGTGCTGGCATCTCCAGCGATTATCGATGGCAACAACTCGATTTCAGGAACAGGACATTCACTCGCCGACCCGTTGATTTACACAACGACTTTGGAAAATACATCCGGCGCGGATGAGGGAATATATCCCGGCATCGTGAAAGTCTCCGATAATTACGCTCCCGGCATGAATGAAAACCCGCTGCTAAACGGCATGGATGGCATCGAGCGAGTAGGCCCGATTCAAAATCCGCTGGAGGGTATGTTTCATATTACGGAATTCGCGACATATCAAACTTTCATTGTGGATGTCGCTTTAGGATGTGAACCACCCATACCGACCAGCATAAATCCTGCGAATATGACTATAAATCCAGGCCTATATAACGATGTAACAATTCTGGGAAATTACTTCACCGGTTCAGGTGGAGTTACGCAGGTATATCTGGATGATTCTGTCACGCAGATATACGCTGATGATATACAAGTTTTAAGCGACACTGAACTGACATGCGATTTCGATGTATCATCCGCCTTGGAAGGAACATACGACCTTGTTGTTTTCACTGCCTGCGAGGGCAGGGGAGATGATATGGTTGAGATAACGTCATGGTATGAGGAATGGGCATGCCTGCAATATAATTCATACAATCTTGGAAGCAACCCAAATCCACAGGCGTTCGACTATACGGATTACTCACAAAGCTGGTACATATACAATTATGATTACAAATATGCCAGCCCGGTTGTCACTGAAAACTACGTTTATGCAACCGCCAATTACTTTTACTATTCAACCAGCTTAACACACCGAATCACTTGTTACGACATCAATAACAACGGTGCGATTGTGTGGGAGGAATTAATAAATCCAACAGCTAATTACGGTCGCGCTCATACAAGCCCATGCTGGTTTGATGATGGCGAGGATGGTCGAGTTGTTGTAGGCGGTGACAGAGTTTGGTGTTTCGATGCTGTTGATGGCTCAATCGAGTGGGAGTATGGTGAACCCAATATCTTTATCGGACAATCACCGAAATACTATGATGGCAAGATTCTAATTGCAGGAAACAGCATGGTTCATTGTATTGATCCTGATGACGGCTCGTTTATCTGGTCAAGTGCACCTGGAACAGGCGGGAGTGAAATCACTCTAGCGGTTGTAAATGACAGAGTGTATCTTGGCAGTGGTCGTTCAGCAGGAGATATCAACAGGTATTCATGCCTGGACATGACCGATGGCAGCACAATATGGCAGAGAACAGATATGCCCGGCACATCCCATTGGGCAGCGCCGCATATTGTCGATGGCAGACTGTATTACTCTTCCTATCACCAGCGTCTATTATGTCTGGATACCTCAAATGGCGACACAATCTGGGAATATAGCTATGCCACCAGTTCGGCATGGGTTTCTTCCGTAACCAGCTGGGTTGACCCATCTGACAGTAAACGCGTAATCTATTTCTCTGGAGCATTGTCCAGTGGAGGGCTTTGGGCGATTAAAGATCAGGGAACATACGCTGATTTGTTCTGGAGGTCACCCTCATTCTATTGCGATGCATCCCCGGTTATTAATAACGGCGTGGTTTACGCCGGAGAGGTTTATACGCCATATCGCCTGCGCGGGTTTGATTGTGAAACGGGAACTGAAGTGTTCACACAAACGTTAAATTCTGCTGCTATCAGAAGCGCTATCGGATTCGCGTATGACCGCATGATTGTAACCAACACAAACGGCGTTTTTTGTTTCGAATAAGTAATTTAGGCGATAGAAACTTCCGTAGCCTGGTTTCTCATTAGCCTGGCTTCTCATTAGCTTGGAAAAAAGTGCTAAATTTACGCGTTATCCCGGTTAATGAGGAAGTTGTCTCAAAATCTAATCAAGACATATATAATTCGTCATTCCCGTGAAAGAACCTGTCTGAAAAGCATGTTGATTAACAAACATACCATTTTCCTGACAGCTTTCGGGTGCCGCCCACACATCACGTCTTTTTGTGATATGTGGGTGAAATGCGGAATTTCGCAACATGTCACCCATAAAGCCAAGATGGATTCCCGATTTCTCGGGAATGACGGAATATGCTCATTTAGTGAAAAATATTCATTATGGAAACATTTTGAGACAGTCTCATGAGAAACCGGGCTACGTATGATTATTGAGCAAATCCTTCAACAGATTCAGAGGACGTGATATTTAAATGCCAACTATCAGAATTGATGGTCCACCAGTAACTGACCTTGATGTTAAAAGGCAGCTGGTCAAAGAGCTTTCAGAAGCTGCCGCAAAGGCATATGGATTACCGGTCAACATTATTCATGTTCTAATCAGAGAGAATCAACCGGAAAACGTGGGTACCGGCGGACGACTTCTACTGGACAAAAGAAAGGATAAGATAAAGGAATAAAGAGTTATTTTTTCCCGGCGTAATACTCAAAATGGAAGAATAATGCGTTTCTTACATTTCATCCAGCGAACGATTGCCGTCGATAAACACGCACAAAATGCCATCGGGATGGCCATCCGGTGCGCCGTAGATGAAATCTCCGTTCTCATCGAAATAGGGGAACATCGGCGCGATTCCCTTTCCGCCGCCTCCGAAAACTTCCGGGGGTGACATGTAAACCTGCTTGGTTTCATTATAATCCGCCATGGGGCTGCGGCGATATACGCCATGAATAATACCTGACCGATTTTGAATGACCGCACCGTCAGGAGTTGTCAACCTGATTATGTCCAGGCCTGTATGAGCTCGGTCAGCGTACACGCCAAGCATGTAGCGATTAAAAGAATCAACCTCAAAATCCCAGATTGTTAGAGTATCCGCTTTTTCATAATTCTCAGGATCATAATCTGACCTGAGATTCATTTCACCTGATGCCCGATAGAAAAACGTGCCGGGCCACCATCTGCGGACAGTTTTGTTTTTGCTTTTTGAATCAGGTATCCCGCCGGTTGAGTAAAACGGGTTGATTTCGTTTTTCGAGTGAAGGCTGCCGAAATTGCGCATCCATGCTGACATTGATATTGTATTGACCATGCGAGTAGGCTGGCATCGAATGTCATCCGGTTTGGCATACATGGGATATCGCCCCCAGAGAAAACGGGGGTCATCGAGCGCGTTGCCCATAATCGTGCCGCTGAATCCGAACCGAACATCCCCACTGCCTGCCTGCCCCTCGATTCCACCGGAAAAAGTTGGGGCTTTTTCTTCAAAATTTTTCATGAAAGGATTCTCAGGATAGCTTTCGAAATAGCCACCGCTGATTAACGGGTCTTTAGGCGGACGAGCTCCTCCGCCTTTCAGATTTGTCTGCTTGAGATTATCAGCGAAATGGGGTCGTGTTATGATTGTCTCGCAGCCTGTTTTAGTGTCCCATCCGGAGAAATCCCCACCGAGAATATATTGCGGATAACAGCCATCATGGTCAACAGCGTACCGTTCAAGAGCTGTCTGGATAATTTTCAGATTCCCGCGCGCCTCATCAAGATATGCCTGCCTTATTCCCGATGTGCATCCGGGAAGCACAAGCAAAAAAAGCAAAACCATCAATGCCAGCGATAGCGCTAACTCCACGATGGTGAATCCGGATTCAGTTATTATTTCTGGATAAACAGAGGATTTAAGAGGTTGTCGAAAAATGTCTTTTCTATATCTCATCCCCCCCTTAATCCCCCCGCGAGCGGGGGGAAATATTTTTTGTATTTGCATACAATATATCCGATCTA
The DNA here is from genome assembly GCA_965369605.1 of uncultured bacterium. Lineage (GTDB taxonomy): Bacteria > JAJVIF01 > JAJVIF01 > JAGGVT01 > JAGGVT01 > JAGGVT01. The sequence continues at coordinate 5,300 of CBDURE010000121.1, read as the reverse complement.
TACACTTGCGAAGGAAAGAGACAGTATGCTCCCTCCACGCTCGCGGGGAGGGCTGGGGTGGGGGGTAACGTGTTTGCGATGCCTTTCCCGACAAGCTCTTAAACCCTCTGCTGACACAAATTCTAATTAGTTCACAAATCATCATGACTCCTCATCCAGGCAGAAATGATAAAGGTGCGTTTCGCCATAAGTGTATTTTTTCATAAGCAGAGCAATGTCCTCATCGATAAATCGCTCGACTGAACCTCGCTCACGTTTGGAAACCTCAAGCAGAATTCTGCCGTCATCGTGAAGAAGCTGATATCGCGCGATAAGCCGGATGGCATCCAGACCATAGCCGGAATTATATGGCGGGTCGAGATAGATCAAATCGAATTTATGCCTGTCCGCGAAATGGCTGCTCATCGTGTTTTTATAATCTTCCGCTGAGAGGATAATCCGTGACGGTGCCGCAATGCCGGGACGTTTTTTTTCAATCGCGCGAAGCCTCTTTCGCAGGTTGAAAAGGATGTCGGGTTTGATATCCGATGCGTATATCTCCTCCGCGCCTCTGGAAAGCGCCTCCAGCACAACAGCGCCTGAGCCGGCGAAGGGGTCGAAAAAAACGGATTCAACAATCCTGTCCGCCCAGATTTGAAAAACAGCTTCCCGCACGAGTTGGCGTGTCGGGCGGACTTCATCATCCGTTTGAAGAATTATCTTTTCTCCCTTCAAACTACCGCCGAGTATCGTTAATGTCGCTTTGGTTTTATTCTTTTTCACAAAGATTCCCATTTTAAATGGATGAACAGAGAGCAGAGGATTTAAACTCTCTGCTGTTTCATTATAGTTTCCCGATTATGATAGTTCAAGAGAGCCGACTCTCACGGCGTGTATTTTTTCAAGGATTTAAGGAGTTGAAATCATATCCAATTATCTCAAATAAATTACTTAACAAAATCTGATTTATGGTGTATAATATTGGTCAATTGAAGTGCCGATGGTTACAACTTGGATGTTCTTGAACGAATTTAGTTTTGTTTGTTTTAACCGATTAATGTTAGTAAGTGATAACGTATAGTAATTATTTTAGAAAACGTTTTAATTTGAAGTATGGTATCAAAGTTGGCTCTGTTGTCGTTTGTGATGAAGTAGCTTAAGTTAATCGATGTTGCTCTAACCCTATCAGTTTAATCGCTCTAATATTATTGACAGTTACTTGCCGTTTTAGGAAAGATCCGCTCTAAAAGGAGGATTATCGGGCATGGTGTCATATCCTGTATCAGGTGGCATATCTGATGCATGAATGTCAACATAATGGGACGGAAATGTTGACAGACAGGTGACAGGATTAACTTCGGTAATATTAAGTATCCTGCCATAAATATTGACGGAGGCTGGCTATGAGTGATCTACGTATTCTGGTTGCGGATGATGATCAGGATTTCGCGGAGAGCATTGCCGAAATCCTTGAAATGAGAGGATCGGAGGTGGAGATTGTGTTCGATGGTCAGGCGGCGGTTGATAGTGTGTTGTCGAAAAGTGTCGATGTATTAATTATGGATTTGTGCATGCCAAAGAAAAGCGGAATGGAAGTTATCAGGGAATTGCGCCGGAAGGGAAAGGAAATACCAACAATTATAATTACAGCGCGTGGAGAGGATGAAGCAAAGTCGGTGTCGAAACTTGGTGAGTTATCGATTAAAGGCGTATTATCGAAACCATTAAATCCGGATGTTTTGTTGAAAATGGTTGATGATCTTACTTCGATGAAGTAGTTTAATATTTATTAATTAATCGCTGATAGAATTGGAGCTAATGCGAGTCTATGGTTGAATCAACACCTCGGATTCTGATTGTAGATGATGACAAGGATTTTGCGGAAAGCCTCCACGATCTTTTGAAATCAAGGTCGATAGATTGTCATGTCGCTTTTACAGCTGAACAGGCTCTTAAGCTAACTAAAAACAAAGATGTGGATATCGCGCTGCTTGATATCCGGCTTGGTTCAGTGAGTGGAATCGAACTGATACAGGATATCCATAAGATTAATCCGGAGATTTTATGCATAATCATGACAGCGTATGCGGCTGTCGAAACCGCTATAGAGGCGCTTCACGAGGGAGCCTACGACTACCTTCGAAAACCGCTGAACTCATCTGTCCTTTTAGCCACAATCAATCGCTGCTATGAAAAAATTGTTCTGAAAAGGGAAAAGGAATCCGCACAGGCGTCATTAAAACGCAGTGAGGAAAAATACAGAAATCTGATTGAAACAATGATAGAGGGAGTTGTAATCCTGGACGTTAACGGGATTATCAACTATGTCAACGACCAGTTCTGCTGTTTTCTCAAGATGAGCGATGATGAAATCCAGGGACTGCCTTTGACAGAATTCCTTAATGCCGCCAACAGGGATATATTCATCCAGCATTCGGGTTCGGATGAGCAGGATGAAATATCTTCGTACGAACTGACTTTCCGATGTAAGGATGGCTCAGGAATTCCAACTATTATCTCCCCGAGAAAAGTAACTGATGAAAAAGGCAAATTCACTGGCAGTTTCGCGGTAATCACGGATATCAGCCATCAGAAAATCGTGGAAGAATATATGCGTGTGCAGCGAGATCTGGGTCTGGCACTGAGTGGGGCAATCGATTTGAAGGAATCTTTAAAAAAGATTCTTGATGCTACTCTTAAAATATCAGGCATGGATAACGGCAGCATTTTTATAGTCAACGATGATATTGGCGGTATGGACCTTGCCCATTACGAGGGGGTTTCAAAAGATTTCGCGCAGTTCTATTCTTACGTTGAACCAGACATGTGGTTTGTTAAATTAATGAAAGAAGGAAAACCCCAAAGCTTATCACATGAGGATATCGGGTTTCAGGTTGAAGATGCTATTCGACAGGAGTCACTTAGAAGTTTCATGAGCATTCCAATAAATTATGAGGACAAATTCATCGCGGCACTCAATGTTGGTTCTCATTATGTTGATTCATTTCCTGAGGGCGTGAAGCCTATTATCGAAATGATAGCCATGCAGATTGGTGAGGTCTTAAACAGGTTCAAAACTGAGGAAAACATCATCAGGGAAAGAGCCACTCTGGATAGCATTATCAGCTTGAATCCGTATGGAATAATCGTGTTTGATTCTAAGGGGAACTTTATTCGAACAAACAAAGCTTTTCAAAATATTTTCGATTTTATATTGCAGGACGATTACATTCTCTTTAAAAATCTATTCATTAGCAAGATGGAATTCACGGATAAAATAAAGAAAATCATGATGGGAGAAGTTGTCAGACTTGATAACATCCATTTTAATCCACGTGATATCTCCAATGATTATCCTGACAGGGAAATATGCCTGTCAACCACGTTCTTTCCCATTTATTCCGCTGGTGGTGGAGTGGAGAATATCGTTGTGATGGTTGAGGATATCACCGAGCGCATGAAAACACAGGAAGCGCTCAGTGAAAGCGAGGAAAGGTTTAAAGCGATTGTGGAAGGGGCGAAGGATGCGATATTCATCAAAGATGCTTCCTTTAACTACATCTTTGTAAACCATCACATGGAAAGATTATTCAATTGCAAATCAAGGGATTTGGTTGGAAAAAGCGATTTTGATTTATTCAGTCAGGATGACGCTGCACGTGTCAGACAGTATGATGAAAGAGTCCTCAAGGGTGAAGTGATTGAACATGATGATAACAGGACAATATGTGATGTTGAATATTCATTTCATATTGTGAAGGTGCCCATGAGGGATGCTGAAGGCAACATTGTTGGCTTGTGCGGAATTGCGAGAGATATCACTGACCGCAAGCAATCTGAAATGCAGCTTCTGGAATATCAGAAACAGCTTCAATCGCTGGCATCACAGCTGTCGATTTCCGAGGAGCGTGAAAGAAGGCGAATTGCCACGGAATTGCACGACAGAATTAGCCAATCTCTAGCTTATTCAAAGATACAACTTGGTTTTCTTGGCAAGGAAGCAAAAGATACCGGACTTGTGGATAAGATCAGCGAAATCAGTGATTTAATTGATGGAACAATCCGTGATACCCGTTCACTTACATTTGAATTATGTCCGCCCATATTATATGAACTGGGGTTTGAAGCGGCTGTGGAGTGGCTCGCGGAGGATTTTAACCAGCGTCATGACTTGAAAATTAATGTTACTAACGATGATGTTTCAAAGCCGCTTGATGACAACCTGAGGGGGCTTTTATTCCAGTCAGTACGCGAACTTCTGATGAATGTTGTAAAACACGCTGGTGCGCAAAACGTTCAGATTTCAATTAAGGGCGAAAATGGTTTTATTGAAATTAATATAGAGGATGACGGGATTGGATTGGATTCCGAGAAATTGTCTGATCGAAAACACGAGGACATGGGATTTGGCTTGTTCAGTATTCGTGAACGCATGAATCAATTCGGAGGACAGCTTGCGATAGACACTGACCATAAAGACGGCGCTCGTCTTGTGCTTGTGGCGCCATTGCGTGCTTAAACAATAATATTTACCCATGGAAACGATGTTATGAAAAAAGTTATCATTGCAGATGACCACAAAATCATTCGTGATGGCCTGAAATCACTTATCAGCCAGCATTCCGATTTGCAGGTGGTGGCGGAGGCGGGTGATGGCAGGCACGCGGTGGAACTTGTGAGGAAATTGCGCCCTGATGTCGTTATCATGGATGTCAACATGCCTGAACTTAACGGCATTGACGCGACACGGCAGATTGTTGCTGAATTTCCAGATACTCGTGTGATTGCTCTCTCAATGCATTCCGACCGCAGATTTGTAAACGCCATGCTGAAGGCGGGAGCGTCCGGTTATCTGCTCAAGGACTGCGCTTTCGAGGAAATTATCAGAGCGATTAAGACGGTTCTGAATGGGCAAATGTATTTGAGCGCTACTATTACAAGCCAGGTTGTCGATGATTTAATCACAAAGAAAACTGATGACGGCGAATCCATGCTTGTGGTGTTAAGTGACAGGGAACGTGAAGCGCTTCAATTGCTTGCCGAGGGTAATTCCACAAAAGAAATAGCATCCGCGATGAATGTCAGTGTAAAAACAATCGAATCGCATAGAAAGAATATCATGGATAAACTTGACCTTAGAAGCGTTGCCGCGTTAACAAAATTCGCAATTCGTGAAGGTCTTACCTCTCTGGACACCTGATATAAATCAGGCATTTAAACTACTGCAAAACCATGCCTTGAAATCCGAAATTTGAATGTTAGAGGTTGTCGGGAAAGGTTGTTTTTATATCTCATCCCCCCCTTAATCCCCCCGCGAGCGG
>CBDURE010000120.1:0-10419 GCA_965369605.1 uncultured bacterium | reverse complement strand
CAAGATAGAGCGCGGTGATACTCACAAATTAATTGGTGCCAGGTACCAATTAATTCAGGTACCTGAAGAAAATAGGGACAGTTACCTGTTTTATGTCGCCGATAAACACAGGCAACTGAATTTGCCTTAACCATGCGGGTTATAAAATAGGTAACTGTCCCTATTTTTGCTTTTACGGTTCAATGGGAACCATTGGAATGTCTCCGACGTTTTCCTTGTAGTTTTCGAAAAAGTTCAAAAACAGGGGGAAGTTGTATTCCCAAGTGATGTAGATGTTCGAGCCGATATCGTCGTGGTATTCGTAACTGCGTTCGGAGAAGAACCGTCCGCCCTCGATTGCGTACAGAGCGGTTTCGTTGCGCTCATCGTCGGGACGGTCGAGATCGGCATTGAAAACGCAGCCTGAAAAGTGGCGGTAGCCGTTTGTTGAGTTGGCGATTTCTCCGCGCTGGACAATTTCGCCGTTATCGATTCCGTACGGTACCATCAGCAATTGTCCTCCGGGGTCGCCGCTGACATAATCGACACCAATTGGATTTAGAGTGAACCACGCCCAGAAACTGTCACGCTCGCCGGGATGGATGTTTCCCTCGGTCAGTTCAAATGTTATGCGGATATCATCAAATTCAAGTCGCGCGATTTCATTCACGCCGGTTTTAGCGTCATCAAAGGCGATAAGCGCGGCGTCGTTTTGTATTGATGTGTTTTCGAAATAACCGGATGGATAATCCAGTGTTGAAATTACAATTTCGAGTGAGGCGTCATCATCGAGGTTAACAGCGAGAACCTGTTCGATAATCCTGTCGGATTGCGGAATATAGTCGGTTGTGATTTCAGCGAAACCGGAATCGGCATCATCGAGAATGAGGATTTTGCCTGTGTTTGTGCCGCCATCGATTGCGAAAACTCCAGCGGGGTCATCAATATAAGTGAGGATGATTTCATCAAGGCTGTCATCGTCGATGTCACCCATCGTAAGAGCTGTCGCCTGCATGTCTGAGCCGACGGGGATGCTTGCGAGAATCGAACTGTCCTGATTTATTATTTCGATAGAAAGCGTATTTGTTGGTGAATCGATTGCGAAATATCCCGCGGGGCTGGTTTGGAGAGCGACCGCTATTTCGCAAGCGCTGTCGCCATCGCAATCGCCTGCCGCGATGTGTTCTGTGGTAGTGCCATCCTCGAAGAAAGCGTAATATGCGGTTGATGTGAATTCACCGCCCTCATATTTGATTGATTGGATATTCACCACGTTCGATGGCCATTCGATTGTGAATAATCCGCCGGGATGAATTATCAGGGAGGCGATGATTTCATCCCTGTTATCGCCGTCAATATCAGCGAATACGGCATCGGTGATAATTGTGTTTATGTCGAATTGCAAATCCTTGTTTGTTAGTTCCTTCCCGAACCTGTCGAAAACAAGCATTAAGCCAGTGTTTCGCAGAGGGCCGTTCAGTCCGAGAGCGGTTTCATCGAGATCGTCATTGTCGAAATCTCCCGCGCAGACTTTCTCCCCTACCGGCGGTTTGAGATATTCAGCGGCAAAAAGCGCTTTATATGCGTTAATTCGACCTGTTCCCATTTTGCCAACTCTCGCCGGATAGAGAAACATTGGTTCTGCTGTGTTGCGAATTATCTGCCTGACTTCGACTTTTGTAAGTGATGGATTCCGGCTCCATATCAGCGCGAAAAGTCCGGCAACAAGCGGGGATGAACACGATGTCCCGCTTGCGCGCCTGTAGGATGATTCGCTGTCCTTCCAGCTGGAATAGATATTAGTGCCGGGCGCGGAGACATCCACTGTAACACCCCAGTTTGAAAAACCGGCTGCCTGGTCGAGACCCTCCAGCAACAGCTCTTTTGATGCCGCTACCGCGATGGGCCATCTGAAACTGGACGGGTAGAAATTGTCCGCGGATAGTGAAAATTCATAATAACACGAATGCGCTGGATCGGGATTTGGGGTGTTTCCGCAATTGCCAACTGCCGCTACGAATTGCAGATTCTGAACAGGCCAGGCATCCTCGAACGCTGAACCCTCATTAACCCTGTCGATTTCTGGCTGTTGTGAGTGGGTGCCGTAACTCATGTTTCCGACGCAACGATATTCGGGATAGTCAAGCGCGACCTCTTTCGCGTATGAAATCGCGATTCCGCTTCTGAATTCATCGCCCATTCCGGCGTAGTCGTTTGTTTTAATGGGAACAATGCGGGCATTCCACGCCATGCCGGCCATTCCAGTTTGATTGTTGCCCTCAGCCATCGCGATTCCTGAAATAAGAGTCGCATGGCCGTGGTCATCATAGGGCAACTCGGCGGGGTCAACGATGTTCAATCCGAGATCGAGAAATGCCTCATCCTCAGTGTCGATTCCCAAATCCTCGTGATATTTGTAGCCGGTATCGCAGATGAACATGATTATTGGAGCGTTGGTGTCGTATGCAACATCGACATCGCCGGTTTCATCGAGCGACCTGTCGTTGTAGAAATCCCACGCTTCAGGCGCTTGAATTCGACGCTGTCCCCATGAGTTTATTCCATTTTCGCCCCATGCGGGATCTGCAGGATTGAAAATCGGATCATCGGGATAGTGAGTTATGAAATTTATCGTGTTGACCTCGGCATGGCAAATTGAATTGTCATTAAGTAATTCGTTTACAACATCGTCGGGATGGCGTTCGGTTAGGATATCCGCCTGGATGAATCCGTTTGATAAATTTACGCCAACGGGAATCAGATGGTAATTATCAAGAATCCTGTATTGATCGGACAGAGATATGTTCTCTCGAAAGCGAATTAGAACCTGATCTGCGATAATGCGCCCGCTGAAAGTTGAGTAGCCTTGAGCGTGATCAGCGAATTTATCGGTGTGCAGAAGGGTTCGTTCGTTTTGGAACATCGGAGTTGAACTGCCCTCAAGAAATCCTGTCAGGATTGGAATTTCTCCCGGTTGGAAATTTATTTCAATATTACGGTTGCTTGATTTCGCACCCCGCGCAAGGATTCCATATTTCAATCGCTGAGTGATTGAGCCGTCAACGAGAAGTTCACCCGATGGCTTGATTTGTTCGATGTTCACATAAAGGTCGAATATTGCGCTGCCTGCATTTGTGATGCTCAGGTCGAACGATGCCCATCCGGCGTCGATGTCGTAGCTGAGATTATCAATTATGACACCAATATTTGATCCGGTTGCGGCTCGTGTTTCATTGAGAGGATTTAGTGAAAAGGGAATGTTAATATCAGAAGTGATGCCTGATGATTCCGCCAAATCATATCCGCTGGCAGGTTCATCGGATGGCGCTACGATTGGGTTCGACTTCCCTGATGAGCAGGATGTTAATGCAAGAATAATCAGTATTGGGAGGATTCGAAGAAGGTATCTTAGCATTTGATTTGGAGTTCTCCAGACGATTTTAAGATAACAGAATGCAGGACGGGGTTGAATCCATCCGTTAATAATGAGATGCGAAAAAGGGTTTCGCAATTAGCGAAACGCGTTAATAGTATACCTTATTTGTGGTTTGGTTGGAAATTGGAGGTTGACGCTACAGGTCTTCGTATATGATTTCAGGTTCTTCTATGGGGGCTTTCATTGTCGGGTCGATAAGAGTGAATTTATTATCTATTTCCGCATTGATGTTTAATTTGCGATTTGCTGAAATCGATTTAAGATTATCAATTGTATATTCATTTTTCACAATGAACATTACTCTTTTCAACATATCCTGTTCATTGAGCCGATAAACAAGTTCATCCAGGAATGAGAACTTTGGATTCTCGTTTTTATTTATTTTAATTCCAACATCAATGGTTTTTATTTTTGACTTGTCAAACTCAATCAATCCGGATTTAAACTCGCCACCGTGTTTACGGACATGCTCTTTAACTGCTTTATGAGCATCAATGCCTCTTAATAATGACATGATTTTTTGAAAGACCTCAAAACCATGGTCACGAGTTGATATTCCATGAGTTAGTTCTTTTAATTCAACAACTTCCATAACTACCATCCATATCTCATGAGAATCTGAACACCTTGAAGATCATAATGAAGACTGCCTGTTCTTATCGGGCTTTTCGATAGACTATGATCAATCATATAATACCCATTTCCTGAACTGAGGAACAGTTTACATTCTGGTTTTTCAAGAAAATACTCTTGAATCATGGGTAAACCATATCCTCTAGCATCGACTTTTGATGTAACACCCTTTTCAAATGCTTTCACAATTGCATCACAATCGCTTTTATTTTCAAGATCTTTATATACATCTTTCCGACTAAGAGCATTCTTTATTCCAAATCCTACATCACCAATTACAAAATCAAAGTATCTCTTATCTTCATTCAAGTTACATCTCATCAAATATACGTTCTCACCTGAATGGCTTGTCACATTAGATAGAATTTCTCCCATGCATTCTTTTGCATGAGAAACATCTATATTTATCTTGTTGCGGAATATCAATTCATCGAATTCGCTTTCAATGTCCTCTTCCGCAATATCACGCATTACATGCATAGTTTGCGCGAGTTTCCATTTGAATTCCTCATTATCAGGTTTGAAATGGATGAAAAAGGAAGGACCAAATATAAGTTTATCACTTGGGTATTTTATATGTGTTTGAAATCCTACTTTTGACGATTCATAAAAAAAGATTAAAAGATTAAGATACAAGATAGAATATGAATCAGCATTGGATATATCCAAATCCAGTTCCAATTTGTTTTCATCAATCTTGACATTCTCAGCGACATATCGCGCGACGTTTTTGTATGTTAGTTCTGTGGTGTTCATATTGAATTGCCCATGCGCCGGATGAAATCCAGCGCTCCCAGGGAATATTCCAGTTTTCAACCTACTAACTTACTAACCTGCTAACTTACTAACCTTTTTCTCAAACCCTCTCCCGCCAGTAATCGAGCAGGTCTTTTATCGTTTGCTCCATTGGGATTTCGGGTTGCCAGCCGGTTTTCTTTGTGAATTTAGCGTGGCTGCCCTGAAGGATTTTGACATCGGATGGCCTCATTCTTGATTCGTCTGATGTTATTTCAATCTTGATTCCCGCAATCTCGACAATTTTATCGAGGAGTTCCTTTATTAACCAGCTTCTGCCGGAACAGATATTATAGACCTCGCCGGGTTCGCCTTTTTCGAGGGCGAGGTGGTATGCTTTTACCACATCGCGGACATCGGTGAAATCGCGTTTAGCCTCAAGATTACCAACGCTGATCTTTGGTTCCTGCAGTTTTTTCTCGATTAGAACCGCCTGCCGGCAGAAATTCGATGTCACAAAAACCTCGCCGCGACGTGGGCCGGTATGATTGAAAGCGCGGGTGCGTATTATGTGCATGCCGTATGAATGGAAATACTGGAATCCGAGAAGGTCCTGCCCTACTTTACTGACACCGTATGGGGAAAGTGGCCTGAGAGGATTATCCTCGGTGATTGGCACCTCGTTTTCGTGAACGAGACCGTACTCCTCCGATGAACCGACAACGAGCATGCGTATCGGTAAATCGAGGTCGCGGACAGCCTCCAGGATGTTCAACTGCCCGACTATGTTCGATGTAATTGTTTCCTGCGGCGCTGTCCAGCTTGTCGGGACAAATGACTGTGCCGCCAGATGGTAGATGCGTTCGGGTTTGGTGTCCTCGATAATCTGCTTGACACTGCTTAAATCGCGCATGTCTCCCTCAAACAGAGTCATGCTGTTTTCGATATGGCGGATATTTTCACGATTCGAACGCCATCGGATTATCCCGTAAACCTCGATATCCTGTTTGAGGAGAAATTCCGCAAGATGTGATCCTACGAATCCACTTAGTCCTGTTATTAATGCTCGCATGATTTTATTATACTCCAGAATTTGTTATTTTGACTATAAGGACTCCGTACCGCACCACGCTAAAGCATGGTGTTATTTATGTCAAATCAATTTTATACCTACTAACCTACTAACTTACTAACCTACTAACTTACTAACTTTTTCAACCTACTCAATCGGTTTATCGTCAGTTTCCGTTTCCGTTTCGGTTTCCTGCCCGGATTTTAACTTGGCGACATAATTCATCTGCAGTTGTGACAAAAGGTTATCGAATTCGGGTTTATGCTCATCAGGCATCATTGGCTTGGCGTGGTTGACAAGAACCTCGACAAGGTCAATCGCCTGTTTTGCCTGGTCGAGGTCGAAAAGGACTTCCTCGGTACCCGGAATGGGAATCATCCCAAGATAAATATATGTGTTGCTGGTCAGCACCTGGATAAAATACGCCAAATTGGATTTAACATCCGGGAAATTTTCCTTTGAGAGGCGATAGGCCTCCTCACTGGCTTGTTCCTCTCCATCATTGGTATTTTCGTTGATTTCTTCCGTTGACATCTTTTTCTCCTAAAATGGAATGCCGCAAAGAAATGATTATAAGCAAAGATTTGAAATTAATCCAAGCCTATAATGGGTAAAACAGTAAAAACTCACGCCAATAATCTGGATTTTAATATTAGAGAATACGGAGGATGGATAAATATATGAATAGTGAAAATCCGCATTTGGATATGATATCTGATGGCGTTACATCAGAGTCGATTTTTGGACAGCGCATGGTTGAGATTATTCTTGGCACATATGACTCTCTCTCGCCATACACAATTGGCAGAACGAAACGAGTCGCGGCGTGGTCGGGAATGATTGGCAACAAGATTGAGCTGGACAACCTGGAAATAAAGGAACTGCAAATAGCATCTCTTTTCTGTGATATCGGTATGTGGGCGATACCACATGAGATTAGGTATAAAAAGGGGCGGCTTACACTGGCTGAGTTCAAAACTGTGCAGTTGCATCCCGAAATGAGTGTAAATGCGCTGAAAGAAATTTCATTAAGCAAGGGAATAGAGAATAATATCCTGTATCATCATGAAAAACATGATGGCACCGGATATCCGTATCACCTTAACGAAAACGAAATTCCAATCGGAGCGCAGATAATCAACGCCGCATGCACACTATATGCGCTGACATCAGAAAGGCCACATAATGTTCCTGTCACGATATCGAAAGCGGTCGAGATTGTTCAAGCAGAAAAGAACAAGCAATTTCATCCGGATATTGTAGAAGCTGTTCAAGAATTACACTCCACGAATGCTCTTGAGGCAGTTTTGGAAATTCAGATTAACGACCCGTTTGCATCGGTAAAAAAGGAAATTCGTAATAAGGAATCAGCTCAGAAGAATCATATCCAACTAACATCAGAGTCCCGCGAATCAGAAACCGGCAATGATTCCCAACAAGATGAAATGATGATATCGCTCAGGCAAAGCATGGATGAGTAGCAGCGATTTTCGCGGGAATGATGTTTTTCCTGCTGTTTGGCAGTTCCGAGACAATTTCCAAGCGGCGCCCCTACGCAATAATCCTGTCCTGCACTCGTTAATCGATATCAGATTATCCATTTTCAATTCAATCTGTTTATATATGAATACGTTAATCGCTTGACATGCGTGTTTGTATCCTATATTTTTAATGTTTATGTATTTTAACCGGATTTAAAGAAATTTAAAACATTGCAGGATTCTATCGACCTAATAGAACTTTCTCAGATTATATGGCGCCGCAAAGCTATGATTATCGTGTGTGGTATCGCCGTTGGGCTGATTGCATTGGTAGTCAGTTTGGTAATGCCCAAAGAGTACATTGCGGATACAAGCATAATTATCACTGAGAGCGCGCAGGCCAAATCGTTGTCGGGATTCGCCGCGACGGCGTTTGGAGTGGCGGGATTAAGCCGTCCGAGCGAAAGCAATGTTTCGTTCAAAGAAGTGCTGAGAAGCCGGAATGTCCTTCTGACGGTAATCGATAAGAATAATTTGCGAGAGTATTACAGTCATCCGACTGACAAATCGCGCGACCAACGCCTGATGCGTGAAATGAGGGAAAACCTTACAATCTCATCTGTCAGGGATAATGTACTTCACCTGAGTTATGTTGCCAGGGACTCCGAGATGTCATCCCAGATTGCAAATTCCTTCATTGAGCAGCTTTCTGAATTCCTCCAAAGCGGAACATCAATAAGAGCTGTTCATACTAGAAGTTTCATTAGTGAACAGATTGTCACGCTGCAGAATGATTTGGAAATCGCGGAGGAAAAGCTTAACAGATTCAGTGCGAAGGAAGAAGCTGTCGGGCTTGATGAGCAAATTATTCAGATGGTTCGAAACGCGGCTAATATTCAGGCGCTGCGAACATCCGATGAAATCGCACTGTCATTGGCGCATGATAATATCCGCAGAGAGAAGGAGTTCAAGAAAACCCTTTCAGAAAAGAGCTTTGAAATCGATGCGAAATATAAGGAATATTCGGAAAAATGGCGAGAACCGTTAAACCTTCTTTCCACTCAAAATATAAAATACGCCGATTTAAGCGAACTGCCGAATGAATTTCTTGTTGACAGCGCGGTATCGCAATTGCGAACTCATCTTACTGATTTGAAAATTCAGGTTCTTGCTGAAATAATTACGAAAACGGAAAAGCATCCTGACGTTGTCAGGCTTAATAATGAGATATTTAAAACAAGGGATTTATTTGTCAATGAGGTGGGTAATGTTCTCGATTCGCGGCTGGCTACGCTTGAATTCACTCGAATTGAACTGGGAGCGCAGCTAACGGCGTATGACCATGTGCTGAATGGATTCGAGGCAAACTGGCAGACTCTGCCTGATAAAAGCATGCGATTTATCAGGCTTAAACGTGATGTCGAAGCGCTTTCGCAGATTTATCTTTTGTTGAAACAGCAGCTGGCAGAGGCTGAAATAGATGTTGTCCGCGAGGAGGATTATTTCAATGTCCTTGATTACGCGGTGCCGCCTGATAAACCCGGAAATCCCAAACCGCTGAAAAACACTCTTGTCGGAATTATTCTCGGGATGGTTTTTGGAATGGGATGGGTCTATTACGTGGCAATTGTCGAAGTGCGCAAGAGGAGGAGAGAGTCATGATGAAGTTGTCCGGAATAATACTGGCAGCGGCATTGGTTCTTGCGATTGTTTTCCCAACGGCATCGATCGCGCAGGATGCCGGCTCAGCGCCAGCCAGCGGCGGCTCCACGCAGATGTATGATTTCACAACTGAAGGCCATGGAGAGGTTTTTATTGAAAACTATCCTCTTGGTCCCGGTGATTACCTTACAATCAGAGTTTTCACGCTTGACCCTTTCGAAGAAGTAGTCAAAATCAGCCAGGATGGCAAATTAATTCTGCCGATTATCGGCGAGACTGATGTCGCCGGACTTACTCTCCCTGAACTACGGGAAATACTAAAAGAGCTGTATGAAGAGTATTATTCTGATTTTACACTGTCTATTGAGTTGACAGGTGTTAAGAAAATTCAGGTTTTTGTTTTTGGCAAAGCGAAAACACCCGGCATTTATACAGTCTTCGCAAACACGACTCTTCTGGATTTCCTCCAGCGAATCGGACTTTCAGTCAATGGAGACACGCGCCGGATGATTCATCACAGGGGCGATGTCGCGACTGAAATAGACCCGTTTCGGCTGTCAATTCTCGGTGAAATGGAAGAGCATAATATGTATCTTCAGTTTGGAGACAAGATCGAGATTCCACTCCTGCAGAAGTCCGTTTCACTGACTGGCAGGATTTTTCGCCCCGGAATATATGAAGTGCTCAATGGCGAAACGCTTGTTGATATTCTCATACTTGCCGGCGGGCCTGACCCATTCGCGGATATTATAGATGCTGTTATTGAACGGGCTCGACCGGATGGCACATTCGAGAGAATACACATCGACCTTGCGAAAATAATCGACGGTGGGGAAACCTTCGAACTTCAAAATCGTGATCGACTTTACGTTCCCCCAAGAGAGGCATATATCTACTTGCTTGGCGCGGTTACAATTCCCGGACGATATCTGTTTGTCGAGGGAAAAAGCGTTGAACAGTACCTTGCTGAAGCTGGCGGATATGAGAAGGATGCTCATCTTTCGTTTGTTACTATCATTCGACCGGGGGCACGTTATGGCAATCAGGTATCAGAAAAAATTCAGGTGAATTTGAAGGGAATATTAACGGAAAAATCGAGCCGCAAACGAGACAGGATAGCTTTTGAAACACCACGCGTTATTATCGAGCCCGGGGATGTTATCATGGTTCCGATCAAGGGAACCGAGGATAAACGCAACAACCTTGGGACAGTTCTGACAGTGCTGAATAACATCCTCCAGAGTGTATTGATATTCAAGCGTTAAACTATCCGCTTTTTTATCTGAAAGAATCATACAGTTTATGTAGTAGGGGCAACCCCCCGTGGTTACCCTGTGTTTATGGCGAACTTTCGGGCAGGCACAGGGGTGTAATGTGTCATAACATACGCTACACTGTGTGTCAAGACATGCGCTACACTT
>CBDURE010000119.1:0-10511 GCA_965369605.1 uncultured bacterium | reverse complement strand
AGCTGGCTTCTTTCTATTTACCAGGTTATGTTTAATATACAAACCCGGTCATGCCGTCCCGGACAAAAATACCAATGTTCTATAGTGTGAATCAGGCATGCCGGGGATGTGTCTGAATAAACCACACACAGCTCGGGTGCCGCCCACACATCACGTCTTTTTGTGATTTGTGGGTGAAATGCGCAACTTCGCTGCTAATCACCCACAAGAGTGTGCAACCCGAGTGATTTAAATAAGGAAAATCGTAGAAAAAACAACCTCGGGTGCCGCCCACACATCACGTCTTTTTGTGATTGTGGGTGAAATGCGCAACTTCGCAACAAGTCACCCATAAAGCCGAGACGGCTATATGGGCGGCACCCAGCGTTTTGATTTAAATAGACACCTTGCACGACAACCTCTTAAACCCTCAGCTATTTGTAGCATACATTTTTGCTGCTTTTGTCAAACACCTCTGGTATCCGGTCCCCAGATATGCTTGTGTATCTGGATACTCAAGCGCACGGACAATCCGCATGACAATATCCATTCAGCAAGAATGGCAGGCTCGACAAATCCCCATGCCGGCTGGAATATCAGATTCAGTGTTTTTTCGAGGAGTCTCCAATCTTTGATTACATCCACAGCCCAGTTGAAATCGTCCCTGGAGGTCATTATGAATTTTATATCATCACGGCTGGTTATGAAATCAAGATTTGATTCGAGGAAACTTCCAGCTGCGCCGCTGCCGGGAGTTTTTATATCTACTGACTTGAATGCTTTCGGCGCGACAGCGCTTAAATCCAGACTGCCGTTGGTTTCGAGATGAACCTCACGATTTCCCGATAAAAGCTGAATAATCAAAAACAGCGATTCCTCCTGCATAAGAGGTTCGCCGCCTGTGATAAACACCGGGTAAGTCCATGGTGTGCCGACTTTCTCGATTATCTCATCGATTGAAAAATAAGCGCCGGATTTATTGTCTGAAGTGTCGCAATAGATGCAATTAAGGTTGCATCCTGAAAGACGCACAAAATGCATTGGACGTCCAACATGAGTCCCCTCGCCCTGAATGCTAGTGAATATCTCATTGATTCGAAGAATGTGTTGAGTTGTCATGATTCCCAGTAAACGGCGCGTGAATTTTCGCTTTCGTGAACGCAGATTTCCTTTAAACGCATATCTGTTTCTACCAGCTGCTCTTTTAATTTATCGTGGAGGAATTTCGCTATCCGTTCTGCGGACGGGTTCAACTCTTTAAACTCAGGATGATCATTCAGCAGCGTGTGGTCTAGTTCATCGAGGATATCACCGAGCGCTTTTTTCAATGATTTGAAATCAAAAAGCAGTCCGGTACTATTAAGATTTTCGCCGCATACAGTAGCCTCGACAATCCAGTTGTGGCCATGCAGGTTTTCGCATTTTCCCTTGTATTCACGAAGGAAATGCGCCCCGCTGAAATGTGTCTTTACGGTTATTTCATACATAGTTACTCACCACGACCGACGAAGCTCCCGACGAATACTTTTCAACTTACTAACCTACTAACCTGCTAACCTACTAACTTACTAACCTGCTAACCTACTAACCTACTAACCGTCTTCCAAACTGTCCTTTTCACCATCCAGCTGCCCAAGAAAAGCAAGGCCGGAATCGCTTGTAGCGAGTTTTTCATCAAGGATGAACATACGAGCTTTGCCCTCAAGATAATTCTGCCATCGCTTGAGGCTTCTTGTTAGCGTGAAATGGATTCTCGGTTCGAGATATTCGCTGAAGTATTCCGCGCCCGCGTCCTCAATTTCATGTTTGATAAACACTTCGATTGGGTCTTGCATGGATGTCAGATGCAGCGATTCAAATATCAGATTATCCGGTGGATTGGCAAACTGCATTATGTTTGAAACAAGATCGGTTAGCCCGAAGAAAACCACGTTGTCATGCTTCGAGAATTCCTTTATCAGAAGTCCCTTGGGACCATCCTGCTTCTGGAAAAGGGGCCAGAATCCCGCTTTTTTCAATTTGGGTGATAGGCGATATTTAAAATTTAAAAGTTCCTGGCTGCCTCGTACTATCACGATTGTCCGCCCGGGGAATCGCGAGAGAATTTTAGCGATAACCTCGCCTTTTATCTCCAGTAGTTTCTTTTTGGATGGCTTGACTTCAATCGATTCAGGTGGCGCAATGAAAATCCGGTTGCCATCCGGGATACGTTTTGACACGTCATGGAATTCCACCGGATGTTTGTCCCGTCCGAGAAGCCGTATGTACTTCTCCCAATCTTCAGTATCGCAGATATGGTGTGTCAGATAGAAAATCCGTTTGACATCATCGGGAATTTCAAGGAATTCATGATGGAAGATATGCGGGAAAAACAGGAAACGACACGCTTCCGGCAATGCTTTATCGATTTTATCAAAACAGAGAACCATGTCATCTTTGGACATCGACTCAATTGCCTTCCCAAGTTCGGAGCAGAAATGCTCCAACATTCTTGAGATGATAACAACCGGTTCAGAAGCGGAGTCAGGAAGCGATTCAATAAAATCACGGGCAACGCTGATAAGGTTTCCCAGTTCGTGTATCACACCAGCTGATTCAGCAATCAAACTGTCGTCAATGAAAAGGAAAAAGCGTTTTCCCTTTTGCAGTCGACGGCTTCCGGCGTTCTGTATGATGTTACCAACAAGATTGTTGATTATCTCAATCGTCTCATTGGCACGTTCGAGTATTTTCAAAGATGGCGCTATGTTCTCATCTGGCAGGAATTTGATAATCTTGTTCATCAGTACAGCGTTGTGATTAAGCCCAAAAGCCAATATTCCAGCGGACAGATTATCCCTGAAAATGCCCTCTGGATTCATGAACGTCATATCAGCATCCATATCCGATTCATTATCACCCGGAACTTCCTTTTCCTCTTTTAGCACTCTGAAGGGAAACCCGAGACGGTTCGCTGATTTTGCTTTCTCAAGAGCTTTAAGATAGAAGCAATTATCAGTGAAGGGGCAGTCATCCTGCTTGCAGTTGGATGCGTTCAAATAGGGAATCGCGGATGCCAGGTTTGACAGGTTATTCCATATCCACCAGCTAAGCCGTGAGAAATTTCCCACCTGGCTGTTTGACGCAAACGAACTTAAAACAGCAATTTCAAATCCGGTCAGCGCCAATCGATCGTGAATGCTCTCCTCAACAAAAATCCGCATCTGACGCCTGCACAGCAGCCTGTTTTTGCCGGGGTAGAGTTCGATACCGTCAGTCTCATCGAAAACCGTGTTCCACTTCTTGTCAACTCCCCAGTAATTACCCGGGAATAGCGTGGCTGGAAAAACAAAGTGATGGCGTATCTTTTCGGGATAAAGGTTTTGGTCACGGAAAATATCATGCGGGGATTTATCTTCCTCAGGTGTGATTCTAAGAAGTAAATCCTCTTTTGATGCCGAAATTATTTTTTTGAACTTTTTATTCGAGATTGCCGAAGCGGATTTTGTAACCTTTTTCGTATTTGAAACTGATGCGTATTTCTCAAAATCGGGGTGTTCAAGGATATGCTTCAACGGCATGGAAATATCGGTGCCTTGAAGATATTCAAAAGCGATCTTTTCCAACAGTTCCCTGTTAAACACAAATGGAGCATTTCTCAGAAATTCTGCGAATAATTTTCCTGTAACAATGCAATCCTCAGATGCCCTGTGTGATTTTACAACCGGCACATTAAAAGCATCCGCCAGCGCTTCAAGCCCAAAGGATTGTATCTCAGGATATAAAAGAACGCCCAGTTTAAGGTTATCCCAAATCGAGTTGGTGGGGACTTCCATATTAATGCGTGGAAGTTTTTCGCTTAAAAAGCCCATGTCGAAATCGGAGTTGTGGGCAACGATAGGCAGATTCTCGATGAATTCGAGAAAGCCCGGCATGACTTCACTGAAACTGTGCGCCCAGTCAAGCTCTCCGGTTGTTAAACCGGTTAATGCCGCAATCCTGTCAGGAAGAGGCCTTGTTGGACGAATCAGGTGGTTGAAATGCTCAACAGCTTCGCCATTTGAGAATTTCGTCGCTCCGACTTCGATTATGTCACTCTGCGATGGATCAAGTCCTGTCGTTTCGAGATCAATCGCAACAAAATCGGGAAAGTAACTGTTATCAGAAATAGTAATTACACCTCTTTGTGTGCAATATCACAAAGTTTGCATACACCAGTAAAGAATAATTGATTATCGAACATCTGATTCTGAAAATCAATACTAATACTTCTATGTTATAATCTCCAATCTATGGAAGACGTGCAAGGCAGAACTGATCGCCGTGGAATTCCCATTGACCGTGTTGGAATCAAGGGCATCAAGTACCCTATTACCGTTCTCGACCGCGAAAAGGGAAAGCAAGCCACAATCGCGTCAATCAACATGTTTGTTGACCTTCACCCGATGTTCAAGGGCACTCACATGAGCCGATTCATCGAGATTCTCAATGAGCACAGGGAAAATTTCGAGATGAGAAAATTTACGAAAATCGCGCGTGACATTCGCAAACGATTCCAGTCTCGCAGCGCGCATCTCGAATTAACTTTTCCATATTTCACCGAGCGAATATCTCCCGTCAGCAAATCGCTGTCGTTAATGGAATACACATCGCACATTCTTATCAGCTCAAGGGATTCAAAAGACACGGACATCGTGGTCGGAGTCAGCGTGCCAATCACAACTGTATGCCCGTGCTCAAAGGAGATATCAGAAAACGGCGCGCATAACCAGCGTTCGATTCTGACAATTAAAATCCGCATGGATGATTTTGTCTGGATTGAGGAGATAATCGAACTCGCGGAGAATTGCGGTTCCTGCGAAATATATCCCCTTTTGAAACGCGAGGATGAAAAGTACGTAACTGAAAAAGCGCATAAAAACCCGGTGTTTGTGGAGGACGTTGTCCGTAACGCCGCGATTGAACTTAAAGAGGACATGCGCATCAGATGGTTTCACATCGAGGTCGAATCGCTTGAGAGCGTACACAATCACAACGCCTACGCCAGCATCGAATGGGACCGCAACGGCGAAACATACAAATAATCGTCCCTTTTTTAATAGTCAATCCCAAGAGTTTCACCCCGAGAGTTTCATCCCGAGAGCTTCATCCCGGGAGCTTCGGCACCCTTGCCGGAAAGCCGGGTGCTTCAGCACCCCTGTAAAAAAAACGGGGCTTACGCCCCTTCGCCGGCAAGGATGCCGACACTCCCGGCGGTGTGTAAGCGGATTAATCCGCGCCGCCAATTGGCCTGAATCCAATGTATCCGTAGCGCGTTGTCGATGGCAGCGCTGACGAGTATCTCGATGAACACCGTGTTACCCAGTCGCCGGCGTGAAACCATCCACCGCCGCGGCAGCATTTCGTTTCACCTTCAGTTGGAACAGTGTAATCTCCAGCTTCATATTGAGTGTAAATCGAGAATTCGTACCACTCATGGCACCATTCCCAGACATTTCCAGCGCAGTCGGATAGTCCGTACTGGCTGTCGCCGTTGGGACTGTATGCCCCAACCGGCGCGGTTGCCGAAGTTACGATTGAATCCGAATTGCAGTTGCAGTTATTTGCAATCCAGTCAAATCCCCACGGATAGTTGTACGGTTCACCGTTCCCCCGAGCGGCTTTTTCCCATTGCGCCTCGGTTGGCAGTTTCATGCCAGCCCATCTGCAAAAAGCGTCCGCTTCCCACCAGCTGACACCGTTAACCGGATTCGCAGCCGTATCAGGAAAGCCAATTGGACTGCCGCCCTTGTCGTTGCCTGTTATCCAGTTTAACGGATGCTCCCACCCATATTGATTTTTTATAATCCATCCCTCAGGTGTCCAGTATTCTTCGAGATCGTAACCACCCGCTTCCATAAAAGCGTTAAACTCCAGGTTTGTAGCCTCGTATTTCCGTATCCAGAAAGCCTCGACATAATGCGTATGCTGCGGCTTTTCATCATCGGTGCCGCCGTTGTTGAAGTTCGGATCACCGGTTCCGCAGCCCATTATGAAATCACTCGATGGGATATAAACCAAATCGAAATAATCATCGGGCAAATCCGATTCCTCAATCTCGATTGTCTCATCCCATGTTGCGGGGTCGCTGAACTGGCGCCAATCCCAGAAAATCCATTCCTGATCCTTGTTCCAGACTTTCAGATGAATCGTATGAGGACCCTGTTGCAGTTTATGAACAATCACTTCACGCCCGGTCGCAATCGGATAGCTGAAATCCCAATCGGCGTACCACCTGAAATTAAGATTGTCATTTTCCTCAGGCGTATATTCAGCGCCCGCGAAGATTCCATCGCCCGAAAGATGCAGCGCGTCACCGAAAATCGGATTACCCGTGCGTGTCCAGTAAATATCATTAATTACAGCATCCGGCTTGATTCCCTTAAACGCGCGGAGGGCGTCGATACGCCCGCCTCCCAGCTTGTCGATTTTTTCAGGAGGGAGATACATCGGGACACATGACGCAATTAGTTTATTTTTAACTTCACTTTTCAACAGTCCCGGCTCTTTCGCCCAGATTAACGCTGCGAGTCCGCTGGTAAACGCGCATGATGCCGATGTTCCCCCAAAATAGAATTCGATATCATCAGGTGAATCTGCTCCGGTGGTGTAAATCGTGCGTGTACCGGGCGCGCATAAATCAACTGTATCCCCCCAGTTAGTGCCCCACAGTACCATTTCCTCGTCAATGACCTCGCAGTCCTTGTAGCCGACAATTCTTTCCGATGATGCTCCCACGCTTATTACTTTCTCCAGCGCGGCGGGATAGTAGTTGTCAGCGCTGATTTCCACAGGAAGTCCCGCGAATTCCTTATCGTTTTTATCATTACCGCAGCCTGCGATTAGAATTACATTCGGGCGCATATCGATTCTATTTATCGCCTCGGTTGTCCAGAAGGACGGTGTTTCCTCATATCCGCCAAGGCTCATGTTTACAATGAATTTAAAACTCGGAACCATGTTGGCAAGGTCGCGGATATAAATAAGAGATTGAAGAAGCGCGAACACTGGTCCCACATGGCCGTATTCATCGGTATGTTCGAAAACCTTGCACGGAAGGAAAATCGGATTCCACGCCATACCTGCCATGCCGATTCCGTTGTTGCCCATCGCGCCGAGTATTCCCGCGACAGATGTTCCGTGCCCGTCGTTATCTGTAACAGGTGAACCGGGCGTTACGAAATTTTTCCCATATGTGTTAATCACCCAGTTGTCGAAATTATCCAAACCGAGGTCATAGTGAAATTTCAACCCGGTATCTGGAATCGCGAATACAATTCCCTCCACTGACGCATTCCCGGACTGGTTGATATAACCATCGGAATAGATATCCCACGCGTCAACCGCGCGTATTCGCTCAAACGCCCAGCGATAACCCTCCGGTGTAGCGGGATTGTAAAAAGGATCATGGGGGAAATACGCCGGAAAAATCAACGATTCAACTTCAGCGTCGTGAAGCCTGGCATCTGAGTTTAGTTCCTTAACTACATCGTAAGGATTTCGGTTATCAATAATGCGCGCGTCATATAATCCGAGCGGTTCAATCATCCCCGCAAGCAGAAGATTGTGTTCATTAAGAGCATTGTAAAGAGTTTCTATTCCTGAATCACAGCCAACCATCACAGCATCGGACAAAATAGCTTTTGTCGCAATTCCACTAGTTACATTTCCCCTGAATTTGGATGAGTGAATCGTTATCCGTTCATTCTGAATGTGCGCGCTATCGCTGTATTCAATATGAGCTTGAACAGGGGAGTTACCGTCAGGAATATTCAGCGCTAATGCTGGCGATGCCATCCCGGATGGGATAATGAAATAGTCAAGTTCGAATGAATTAAAAACAATGCTTACATCAAATGCAATCGCACCATGATTTTTTATGCGAATCATGCCGTTCGATTTGATTATTTCAAACGAGTTTTGCGAGATGCCATCCATGTAAAACGATGTTTCAATCTCTGAAGATGAACATTTCAAATCAAAAACCGATGTGGAATGACGATATGAAATAGTGTCTGGTTGATAATAATTTTCTAATAATGTGTTATTATCATCACCCTTGTTTAAAGGGAGAGCGACATCGGTTGCTGTGCTTCTCATGGAGGAGCATCCGGAAATAATTAATGCAGCGATGAAAACCGCAAATTGTAATTTAATTAAATATTTCATTGCTGGCTCCCGGCTATTATAAAGGTAATGCGCAAAATGAATATTCGTCATACTAATATAATGAATATATCAAAATCAGTTGAAATAGGCAATGGATATAAAGTTGAGACTTCTGAAAAAGTATGGATTCCGGCTTTCGGCCTGTTGAAAATGTGCTTATGTAGGGGCGAACCTTGTGTTCGCCCAGAAGGTTAGCCATAAATACAGGGCGACCCACTAGTGTGCGCCCACAAGGTTCGCCCCTACGGTGTGCGCCCACAGGAAGGGCAAAATCATTGTCATTCCGGGCTTGACCCGGAATCCATTTTTCCAACGCAAATAATCGCGTTCTTTAGTTGTTTTCAGGAGTCTAAGATTTTTAAAACATAAAAATAAGATTGCTCCTTATTTCACAATTAGTGTAAAATATTTGCCTTATTTGATTATCACATGCTATGGAATGTTTTCAAATGAGTAAACAAACATCAAGAATTAATCTCAAAAGAAACCTCGATAAGGTTTTAAAAAAGCATCGTGGTTTAAATATCAACCCGACTCGCAGTTTTATGATTCAAGAAGCGGTCAGGCGTAAAGAGGCGATTGTTGCCCACTGCGGAGCACTGGCTACATGGACACCTTTTGAATCGACTGGAAGAAGCCCTGATGATACTTACATCGTCAAGGATTCCATTACGACCAAAACTGTTGACTGGAAATCAAGGAACAACATTCCGATGAAACCGGAAGTGTTCGACATGATATGGCAGGATGCCATTGAATCACTTTCAAAAAAAGAACAGGTCTTCATAACTGACCGGGCACTTGGAGCGGATGTGAATTACGCGCTCCATGTCAGGACAATCGCCGATAACGCTCTGTCCGTGCTGTTTACGGATAACATGTTCAGGGCTGTTCCGAAAAATCTCAGTAAGAGCATCTTAAACGATGAGCCGTTTCTTCTTATTGTTTTACCCTATGACAAACTCGATACCAAAAAGTACAAAGGCAAACTAAGGCTTGTTGACGAGAAGGATAAAAACAGCACATCCTGGATGGCGGTTACAATGGACATGAATCGCCGCATGGGAATTGTGTATGGTTCCGCGTACGGCGGCAGTGTGAAAAAATTGATGTTTACCGTGATGAATTACATTATGCCTGAAGTCGGAGTATTACCCATTCATTGTTCCGCCAACGAGGGCGATAATGGCGAAAGCGCGCTTCTGCTCGGATTGTCCGGCACAGGCAAGACAACGCTTTCCGCCGACCCAACCCGAGCGCTGCTTGGCGATGATGAGCACGGATGGAGTGATAAAGGAATATTCAATTTCGAAAACGGCTGCTATGCCAAACTCATAAATCTTCAGCAGGACAAGGAACCTGATATCTGGCACGCTGTGCTTCACGATGATAAAGCCACAAAGCATGGTGTGATTATCGAAAACGCGATGATGTATCCCAACGGCACTTTTGATCTGGATGATGAACGAATCACGCCGAATTCACGCGCATCGTATCCGCTTTCATTTCTTGCAAACATCAAGAAATCATCAACAGCAGGACATCCTTCTACAATTCTTTTCCTGACCGCGGATGCCTTTGGTGTCCTGCCGCCAATAGCCAAACTAACTACCGAACAGGCGATGTTGTGGTTCCTTATGGGCTATACCAGCAAACTCGCGGGAACTGAAACCGGAGTTAAAGAGCCTCTCCCAACATTCTCCAGATTCTTCGGACAACCGTTCATGCCTCGCAATCCGGACGTTTACGCCGGTATGCTCGGTGAGAAACTTGAAAAGCATAATGCCCGGGTTTACCTCATTAATACCGGATGGAGTGGGGGAGATTATCATGAGGGCGAACGAATCGATATCAAGTTAACTCGCAGGATGGTTCACGCTGTTCTGGATGGCGAACTTGAGAATGTTAAATTCAAACTCAATAAACGATTCCATTTGTGGGTACCGACCAAATGCCCCGGTGTGCCATCGAAAATCCTTGACCCGATAAACACGTGGAAAAGCAGAAGCGGTTACACAAAAATCGCAAAAGGGCTGGCAAGGCATTTCGCCGAAGCATTCGATAAGAACTACAAAGGCAAGGGAATTGCCAAAAACGTCGAATCCCAATGCCCCGGCAAATAATTATCAGTCTTGTTTGGAGACCTTCCTTTTATCCTACGATGTTTCATCCGTAGAGGCGCTGCTTGGAAACTGTCTCAGAACTTGTCTTGTTATGTCATTTGTCTTGTTATGTCATTCGTCTTGTTCTGTCACTCTGAGCGAATTCTGTCATTCTGAGCGAAGCGAAAAATCTCTTCTCGACAAAGCGAATTATTCTCATCAGGTTTAATCACCAATTGTAAC
>CBDURE010000118.1:0-10614 GCA_965369605.1 uncultured bacterium | reverse complement strand
GATTGGGTGAATACTACCAAGCAACGAAAAGTTTAACTTAGCGCTTATGGGGCTGGGGGGGTGAGGGTCTGATTAATCAGCAATGCGATGGCATTTGCGCTTCAACTCAACCGGACACTTTCTAATATGCAAAACGCTGCCAAGGATGATATAATTACAGCTCTCGTGGTCTTTATTCTCCTTTGATTTAGTTATCTTAAGGAGGTGCAGAATAATGCCTCGCAAATCGCTTTTTCTTATCTTGCCAGCAATTGTGCTTATAGCGCAGTTCGGAATATATCCCGCATCAGCACAGGAGAATGGCGAATCCCAGAAAATTAAATCTCGCTCTTTGACCGGCTTTTACACAACTCGAATGGATTTCATGTCGGATAATTTAATTCACGGCGTTGTCGTTGAGGAAACCAAAGAACGTAAAAAGAAACGCCTTTTGCCATTTTTATTATGGGCTGCCGGCGCGTGGATTACTCTTGATTATATCAACGACAAGGCAGGCGGCGGATATCAACCTGTTGACGAGGATGAGTTTTTCGCGAACCTTGATTTACGATGCCTCGAACGCATTTCTGACGCAAAGATATCACTGCGGCAACATAGAGGCCGTGCGATGCTTGCCGATGTTGTTGCTGTCAACATGCAAACCGCTCTGGATTCACAATCAGCATATCCAAATCATCTCGAACAGAAAATGCACTGGCGTGGAGAATTCCTTGTTGGACGCCTTAGCCCGTTATATGTCTCTCTTTCAAGTTCTGGTGATAATCAAACCAGTGTACTTGCAGCCGGGTTGAATAATCTTGCGGATGGCGAAATCGCGCTTATTGAGCTGTACGATGACGAAATCTGGTACACAATCGAGATTGATAATTCGGATGGAGACAATCTCGGCGTATTCAGAACAACGGTTGATCTTGATATAACATGCATTCATCTTTCGATTGAAATTATTCGGTGATATATAAAAAAGCAGAGGGTTTTAGAACTTGTCGGAAAAGCATCTTGTTTTTAAAGATACCATTTTACTGATAACTCACGGGTGCCGCACGTCTTTTTGTGATTTGATAACTCTCGGGTGCCGCCCACACATCACGCCTTTTTGTGATTTGTGGGTGATTACCGCGAAGTCATGCAATTTCACCCATAAAGCCGAGACGGCTGTATGGGCGGCACCCGAGGAATTCAAATGAGGAGAAACGCAAAAAATGCCTTTCCCGACAGGCTCTTAAACCCTCTGCTTTTTTCCAACTGAAATTATATGGTAAATCCACTTAACGAAATACTCATGACAACCTACATGATTCCCTTCATGCTCATTCTAATCAGGATGCTCGGGTTCTTCGGTGTCGCGCCATTGTTCAGCTCGCAAGGATTCCCCAATCAGGGAAAAGTACTACTTGCCGCCTTTCTCGCTTTTATAATTCTATTTATTCGAGGAAGCGAAATCCCGGTAATTGAACTTGATTTCTGGATGCTCGTGGGATTTGCGATTGGCGAGGCCGTTGTCGGCATGTTGTTTGGTTTTATCGTCGGTTTGATTTTCGCCGCAATGCAGCTTGCAGGATATATCATGGGCTACCAGATGGGATTCGCTGTTGCTAACGTACTTGACCCTGTCAGCGGCGGGCAGAGTTCAGTGCTCGGACAGTTTCTTTTTCTATTCGGACTCCTGACTTTCCTTAACATAGATGGCCATCACATGGTTCTCAGCGGAATGGTGGACAGTTTCGATATCATGCCTGTCGGCGCGTTCAGCCTGAATTTCGCTCTTGTTGACATGATGGCTGGATTGTTTCAGACCTATTTCTCTGTCGCAATCAAAATCGCACTGCCGATACTTGGAATAATAATCATGATTGATGTCAGTTTGGGAATTGTCGCGAGAACGGTTCCGCAGATGAATGTGTTTCTAATCGGCATGCCCCTTAAAACGCTGGTAGGCATTTTCACACTATATGCCGGATTTTCGTTTCTTCATAAACTGATGGAACACGAGATATATTCGATGATCCTTGATTTCTACAAATTTGTTCATACGATGGTTTGATAAAAGTGAGTTTTGGAGAAAACAATGAAGCACTACGCGGATGAATTTGAAGCTCCGTTTGGAGTGATTACAGTCGCGGTCGATGACAAAAGCGCGCTTGAGTGGGTTTATGTCAGTCCGTCCGGCAAGCCCAATCAGGGCAGAAAAGCGATGGAGAAATATCTGGGCGAATTGGAATGGAATAAAAAACGATGCGCACGTGTTGTTAAACATATTAAGGAATACTGTGACCACGAAAGAAAAACCTTTGATTTCAAACTGTCAGTTCGCGGGACACCATTTCAAATTCGAGTCTGGTCGGAGCTGATGCAAATACCATACGGCACGACGATTAGCTACGGCGAGGAAGCGCGTCGAATAGGCAATCCGAAAGCCACCCAAGCCGTTGGCCAGGCGAATAATAAAAATCCAATCATGATTGTCGTTCCGTGCCACAGGGTGATAACCGCTGACGGCAAGGTCATAGGTGGAGAAACAAGTGTCAATATAAGAGAACTGCTTCTTAAACACGAGGGCGCGCTTTAGTCTGATTCATGTGTGATTAATTACAAATCTTTTAATTTATGAACGAATCACCGGTCTCTCTTAACTTAGTGGGCTGGATTTATGTTTTCCAGAATGACCCAGTTAAAGGTAGAGAAAACTCTTGACAGGTTAAAGATTGCATGATAACGTTGTCTTAGTTAATGGTAGAGATTATTTAGGGCGGACGATAAGATGAAAATCATACAAATCTACAAACAGTTTCCTACACATGAATCGTGCCTTAAACACCTTGAAAAGATTAGGTGGCAGGGCAAGCCCGTTTGCCCTTATTGCAAGTCTGATAATTCATCGCCACTTCCAAATGAACTAAGGCATCATTGCAACACATGCAATACTTCATACAGCGTTACAGTTGGAACTATATTCCATAAGACCAAAATCGACCTGCAAAAATGGTTTGCGGCAATCTCACTTGTTTTAAACGCCAAAAAGGAAATTAGTTCACGGCAGCTGGCTAAAAATATTGAAGTGAATAAAAATACAGCCTGGTATTTAACCAATAGGATAAGACGCGCACTGGCAGAACAACCCGGCTTATTACAAAGAATTGTTGAAGCTAAAGATGTGTATATTGGCGGTAAAACCAATTAAAAATCAAAACATGGGGATTTAGGAATTTAAAATGACTGAGAAAATTTTAAGAGCAATTTTGGGATCACCTGACAAACCATTAATTTTGGCGGGAGCTGAAATTCCTTGTTATGTCCTTGAGGACGGAACAAGAATATTATCCGCCAAAGGCATGCAGGCAGTGTTATCACTAGGGCAAAGCAATACTGCGGTTTTCAGGAATTTAATTGGGCAAAAAAATATCAATCCCTTTATAGATGGGAATTTAGCCAGTAAGTTATCTAATCCAATCAGGTTCATAAGGGCTGGGTATGGTGGCAAACCGTCTGTAGGTTATGAGGCAACTATTCTGGTTGATTTATGCAATTCGCTATTGAAAGCGGGAAAAGAGGGACAATTATCATTATCCCAACAAAGAACTGCAAACCGTTGCGAAATGCTTTCCAGAGCATTCACAAAGGTTGGTTTGATAGCTTTAATTGATGAAATAACTGGATATCAAGAAGTACGGCATCGCGATTTACTTCAAGAAATTATTAAAAAGTACATTACTAAAGATTTAATGAAGTGGCAAAAACGTTTTCCTGATGAGTTTTACAGGCAAATCTTCAGGTTAAAAAATTGGTCATGGCGAAACCGTGGATTTAATCCTTCCCCGATTGTTGGGAAATATATAAATGATGTTGTTTATGAAAGATTGGCTCCCGGTGTGCTGCGAGAGCTGAAGAAAATTAATCCCCCTGATGAGAAAAGAGGGCATAAACAGCGTCATGGATGGCTAACTGAAGAGATTGGCCACCCTAAACTCAGAGACCATCTCATGGGTATTATTGCTTTAATGAGAGCAGCGCCTAACTGGGCTTCTTTTAAACGTATGCTTGAACGAGCATACCCCAAAAAGGGAAATAAAGGGGACTTTTCTAATAAACATTGAACAAAGGGGACATCCCGGTGTTATTACAAAGACACTGGGGATTATTACTAATTTAACATGCTTTGATGCATAATTTGGAGTTAACCATGAACCTCAAATCAAAAATATTAGCTTTGGAGAATGATGTCATTACCACCGCAAAAGAAGCGGCATATCGAAACTTCAAACCTCAGATTGAATTGTCTTTGGACAATGATGGCTTAATCCACGCTCAGGGAAAAGGCCTTATTGGTTCGCGAATTCAGGGCATTATCGATCATCGTACCGACAGGCAGAAAGAGGTGAAAGTAATCGCCCATAGAAACGGCGGGAATGTATATTCGCTGTATTATCCCCCGTTGCCATCAAAACCGGGAAGGTGTGCTATTGATTACCATATACGCGGACACGTATTTCATCTCCGCACTCCATCCACAAACACAATGGCAATCACTTACAAATGCAACTGCCATTGCGAACATTGTTCCGCTGAGGTTAAAATTGACCCCAGACGAGAGGAACTCACAACTGAGGAGTGGAAAAAGGTCATTGATGATAGCAGCAAACTGGGCGTTTACAACCATGTATTCACAGGCGGCGAACCGAGTGTACGTAAAGACCTTCCCGAATTAATCGCGCATGTTACACCGGAAAAGGGCACCACGTTGATGTTTACCAACGGAACTCTGTTGAAAAAGCGCGCAAAGGAACTGGCAGATGCCGGCCTTTATGCAGTAAATGTATCCATTGATAATATTGACCCAAAAGTGCACAACAAATTGCGCGGGATGAAGAACTGTTATGAGATGGCGTTGGAAGGCGCGGCCGCGGTTCGCGAACTTGGTGTGCTTACAGGCTTAAGCACTTATGCCACAAAGGAAACAATCAAAAATGGCAACATTGAAAAACTCATCCAGCTTGCTGGTGAAGAAGGATTTATCGAGATTACGATTTTCGATCCCATGCCCAGTGGAAGATGGATGCGGGATACATCGTTCGTTCTTGATGAGGATGACCGCGCGTACCTTCGAAAACTAACTTTGGATTCCCGAATGGCGAGTAACTCAGGACCCGCGGTAATCGCGCAGTCGTATATCAATTCTCCCTATGGCGAGGGTTGTTTTGGCGGTTATGACCAATTTTACACAACCGCGTACGGCGACATAAATCCATGTGATTTCAACCCGGTAACTTTCGGAAACGTAAGAAAAGAGGGTCTTATTAAATCATGGCATCGCATGATACACCATGAGGAATTTCGCTGTAAACGCAAAAACTGCCGTATGCAGAATCCGGAGTATCGGAAGAAATTTATTGATACCGTACCCGCTGGATTGCAGTGGCCGATTCCGATTGAGTTTTATGAATCAAACGGCAAACTCAAACCTGTTAAGGCATATAACGCATCAGCTGAAAACCATAAAATGCGTGAGGATAAAAAGGAATCCAGAAAAACTGTATCTCACGGTATGCGTGGTTAAGATTAACTGGTCGAGACCTCTATCATTCGTCATTCCCGTGAAAGAGCCTGTCGGAAAAGCATGTTGATTATCAAATATAGCATTTTCCTGATAACTCTCGGGTGCCGCCCACACATCACGTCTTTTTGTGATATGTGGGTGAAATGCAGAACTTAGCAACATGTCACCCATAAAGCCGAGACGGCTTTATGGGCGGCACCCAGCTTTTTGAATCGAATTGGCATATTTTCCGACAGGCCCGAAAACGGGTTCTTTAGCCTGTCCTCAGGAATCCATTATATGGGATGATGAAATAATCACCTGAAAAATGTAGTACTATGAACAGGCTAAAGATGTTAGGTTTCACTGAATAATTGATAATTCCACCAAAAGAAAAAATGGATTCCCGATTTCTCGGGAATGACAGAATATGCTCATTTAGTGAAAAATATTCATTATGGAAACATTTTGAGACAGCCTCATGAGGAGCCAGGCTACAATATAGTAAGTTTTTTTCAGAAGTCTCTGGTTGTTTGCAAGCAGGAAGGTTATGTTCTTCCTGATGAAAAAAAAAGGAGCCTTTCGACTCCGGGCGGTAAGGAATTTTACCTTAATAGAGTTCTATGATTTATCCGGTTATTTAGCTTTTGGCGGACCAAAAAGAATCGCTCTAGCGATTTCAATTGCCGATGGCTTATAATCGCCTGACTCGATTTGATTTTTCAGCGATTCAAGATCAGGACGTTCAACGTTCTGAATTTCCTTCAGTCGGGAAACAAGGCGCGATACAACTCTGCTTTCCTCTCCGATGGACACTTTATCCTGAGCATCAACAGAGTCCGACACTTTGCCGGAAGCAGGTTCGCTCGACGGTTCAGTATCTCGAATCGAGTGATTTTTTGGTATCATCGGAATATTCATGGTTATCACCGCATCATTAACTACTCATTTTTTCGCTAGTTTCAGCGATAACTTTAGAATTCCGCTCTCTTTTTTTGAAGATTTTAAGAAACTAACCTTTCTTATCCAAATATGCTTGCGTGAAAGATTGAGTTTCTTTCTTCTTTTCTTTCCTGCTACTGCCTTTGTCAAACCCCTTCTTTAGTTTATTCATGCAGGTAAAGCAATAATTACCAGAAGCAATCGATTTCCCGCACAGCTGACATTTTAGTTCACTCATAGATTCTGCTTGCTCAAGCAGGCCATCTTTCAAATATTGCCGGATTTTTTCAGTCGGTATGCCAGTTTCTTCAGATACAATATCAATTGACATCTTCGGATTATCCTTCACGAATTCCCGCACTTTCTCAAAATCCGCACCCTCCATTTCCTTGCATTCCGGGCATATTGGCCGTCCACCTGTACTAATAAACGCTTTCCCGCATTTCTCACAATTAACAAGAGCCATTATTTTCTCCCTTCTAAGTCTTTAAAGCATTTACCTACTATTACTTTCCATCATCAAAGACGATTTTTGACTTATTTTTCACTCTTATTGATTAACAACTGCATTAAATTTGATATAATGCTCATGATTTATGGATAAAAAAATTAAAAAAACAATGCGACATTTTTTCCTCTCTTTAATACTCTTGATTCTTCTGCTGCCAGCAGGAGGGTGCGGGGGCGGGGGTGGCGATGAAACATGGGATGTCATCGACATCTTCGTATCATCAATCAACCAGTATAAAAACACGCCTGTATGGGAAACATGGAGAATGACATCTCTGATTCTCGGAGATGATGGCAAGGATTATTCATTCAGCGCAAATCTTGTGATTACTCGAAATGGAAATGATATCGTTGGTTTCGGCAACGCGAATGGATATCCCCTGGGAGCTTTTCTTGTTAAAGGCATTCGGACTGGTGACAGTATCGAGTTTGAAATTATATCTCAGAATCGATACAGGGCGTTTTCTCTAATCGCGAAAGGGATTTATATCAACTCCAATTCAGAGATAGGCGGGAACAGCATTAAGGGTGAGGATTTCCTTACCATTTTTGATGATCCGGTCATATATGATGGCAATTTCCAAGTGAATGTCGAACCCCTGGCAATGCCGGCATCGGATGGTATATATAAGGGTAATCTCAATAGCTCATACAATTCAATTGAGAATGGAGAGATAACACTTCTAACCAACGATGATAGCAGCATGTTAACGATTGAATATTTCAAAGGGAATCTGGTGGGATGCGAACAAACTGAAGGTGTCTTTGAAATCAATGACCCGGCTGTTTTCGGTGAGACACAGATAGTAATGAACAAGTTTTCCGTTGTTGGAGCCAATGGAAATGATACTGTTGATATATCCGGAGCGATTTCGGATGAAATAGCCAGCGGAATTGTGATTTATCAACGCAAAGGAAAAGTTTACATCGGCGCATTCTCAGCGCTGTTATAATAACGGAAATTTTATGCGCTTTTAATGTCGGAATTACGATTATTGAAAGCGCATTGTTGACAACTATGAAAGCAACTCTTGATGATGATCTGGAAGTACGCCCTTTTGTCGAGGGCGATAGATATGCGGTAGCGTCGCTGCATCGCGATGTCCTGGGTGAATTTGATCTTGCAAGCAACCTTGGCAGTTTGTCCGCTGATATGTCTAAAATCACAAGGCGTTATACAGGCGACACTGCTGGATTCTGGGTGCTTAAATATGAAAACCTGGTTATCGGCACTGTTGGACTCAGGCCTCATGGTGAATTCACAGCTGAAATCGAGCGCCTATACCTGAAAAAACGATATCGCGGACGCGGTATAGGAAGCAAGCTCCTTAAATTCATGGAGGAATGGGCATACAAAACAGGCTATCGACGGTTATTCGCATCCTGTCCCAGAGTGATGGAAAAGGGCAGGAATTTCCTGGAACGCGCGAATTACAGAATTGTTGGAAACGCAAACCAGGAAGTTGAAGAGGATTTGTTCGAAAAGGAGCTGTTCTGAGTTATTCCCCGGAACGCCTGATTTAATTAATAGAAAATGTGAATACAGCCGAATAACCATCGTGGGCATGCCGGGGCTTCCGCATATTCAGCCACTTCCCCGGCATGCCTACGAAGAAAAGCGGGTTGAATTCACATTTATTCATAAAGGCATGACGGGTTACGGTCGAAATAACCTTTTTCAACAGCCCCAGAAACCAGCGCTCCCAGGTTCAGCGTTTTACCGATACTACAAAATCACCAGGTTCCGCTACTTCTTCGCCTTCTTTTTCGGCGACACTTTTTTCACCTTTGATTTAACTTTCTTCGCCACAGTGGATTTAACCTTGGCGGCTGGCTTTTTCTTCGCGCTTTTTGGCGGTTTACGTTTCATTTTAAGCGCCGCATGAGCCGCCGCAACTCTTGCGATAGGCACTCTGTACGGATTGCATGAAACATACTCCAATCCTATTTTATGGCAATATTCAACACTTGACGGCTCTCCGCCATGTTCGCCGCAGATTCCAAGTTTCAAATCAGGCCTCGATGATGTGCCTCTTTCTATCGCTATTTCCATGAGTTTCCCGATGCCTTTCTGGTCAAGTTTCTCGAATGGATTTTCCTTAAGGATCTTTTTATCCACATAATAGCGAAGGAATTTCTCCTCAGCGTCATCACGGCTTATGCCGAATCCCATCTGTGTCAGGTCATTTGTGCCGAAGCTGAAAAACTCTGCTTCATTCGCAAGTTCATCCGCGACCAACGCGGCACGCGGAATTTCAATCATCGTGCCAAATAAATATGGAACCTTCGTGCCTGTTTTTTGGAAAACCTCATCCGCGATTTCATCAACCATCACATGCAAAACTTCAAGCTCAGCTACTGTTGACGACAGCGGTATCATTATTTCAGGTAAAACCTTATATCCTGAATTTTTCACTTTGACCGCGGCTTTGAAGATAGCCTCAATCTGCATGCGGTTGATTTCAGGATACCGGATTCCAAGGCGGCATCCGCGCAGTCCGAGCATCGGATTCTCCTCGTGGAATTCCCCTCTTCGCTTCCGCATCGATTGAAGATGTTTGATAGCGTGACGTCCTCCGGGCTGGTGATGGGCTTTTTCAATTCGCTCCTTGATTTCCTTCTCATCGGGAAGAAATTCATGCAGCGGAGGATCGATAAGCCGTATCGTTACAGGAAGACCATCCATTGCCTTGAAAATACCGACGAAATCATTGTATTGAAGTTTCAGCAATTCCTTTAAAATACTGCTCTTGCGTCTCTTTTCATCCTTGTCGAGTTCAGTTGGTTTTGTAAGGAGTAAAATCAGTTCAGCAACCAATTCAGTTCTTTCTCCCATGAACATATGCTCGGTTCGAGACAAGCCAATTCCGAGAGCGCCCATTTCACGGGCTTTTTTTGAATCCTTCGGAGTGTCAGCGTTGGCGCGAACGTAAAGCCCGTTATTCGCTTTGCAGATTTCATCCGACCATTTGAGAAGTGTATTAAAATCACCTGTGATTTTAGGCATAATTAATGGCAGTTTGCCTTTAATAACCTCGCCAAGCGAACCTTCAATTGTAATCCAGTCGCCTTCCTTAAACTCACTGCCGTTTACTTTCATTTTTCGATTTTTGAAATCAATCTGCAAAGAGCTGCAAGCGACAATACAAGGCTTGCCCATACCGCGCGCGACAACAGCGGCATGAGCCGTTTTACCGCCTCTGGATGTCAGAATACCCTTTGCAGCGTCCATTCCGTGAATGTCATCAGGTTTTGTTTCATCACTAACGAGAATAACCTGTGCTTTGGAATCCTCTTGAACAAGTTTCTCAACTCTGTCAGGATTGAAAACAATAATGCCAACTGCCGCTCCGGGCGATGCCGGCATGCCTTTTGTGATAATCCTGTCTTTATAGTTCACCTTGGGGTCAATAATCGGGTGCAGAAGCTGGTCAAGGGACGCCGGGTCAACCATCAAAATCGATTCATTACGATTGATTAATTTCTCCTTGTACATATCCATTGCAATCTTGACAGAAGCTTGAGCGGTTCGCTGTCCGCGTCGGGTCTGGAGAATATAAAATGTTCCACTCTCGATGGTGAATTCGATATCCTGCATCTCCCTGTAGTTCTTTTCAAGCTTGTTGCAA
>CBDURE010000117.1:0-10621 GCA_965369605.1 uncultured bacterium | reverse complement strand
CAGGTTGATTTCCTCATCTGAGATTTCATAGGAGCCGATTCTTAAACCTTCAATGAAACCTTCAGTGTCGATATCATCCGAACCAACCGGTAGAGAGAAAATATCACTGGCGCAGCAAGTTCTGTAAGTATCGGAAAAGAGCAGGAAAGTTTCCTGGTCCGCATACTCAAATGTGAAGAAATTAACATCCAGGATGATTTCATCACCCGGATATATGAAATAATCCTCGTAGAAACCGCTGCAACCAAGAGGTTCCATCAGCACATCAAGAGGATGGTTGGCATTGTAATATGCTATGCTTCCCCATTCGTTATCCACAACTGAAATCGAACCATTATTCCAGACATCATATGTGCTAAGGATGTTGGACCAACCCTGAGTGTTATTGTGGACAAGAACACTCATGCTGAATTGGTCATCCACATTCTTGGGGCTGATGTTTTTCAGGAATTGCAAAGATATCCTGTTCTCTTTACCATACGCAATAAGATTGGTCGCTTCGGGATCGAATACGGCGCTTCCAAAGCGAACCTCGTGCAGGGTTTCATCCCCTACAGGATCAGGTGGCGCTTTTGACTTGCTGCATCCTGAAAGGATTATTATTAAAATCGTTATCCCGAGGATGATTCTGGCAAATGTCATGTCATCTCCTCCGGTGGGATGGATATTCAGTACTTAACCTAATGATTATAAAGCAGCCTTTGGTTTCATGCAACCAGTTTCATCTAATCGTTCTTAAATACGATTAAATGGCTGTCAGGGATATAATCGAATCAGGCGTTGAAAACTTTAAACCATGCCCGAATGAAAACCTGTCAAATGTGCTCAATTAGATAATTAACCCTCAATTAATTTTTCAAATCATTACTTAAGGACAGTATGTAAGGGTCGAAAACCTAAGTAGGCAATCTTGCCTGTTGCCATTTCAAGCAGGTGAGTTTTCTTTAGAAGAAATTATTTTAACAGCTGAGCGCTTTTGGTATCTGAAAGGAAATTTGTTGAAATTTGGCAAAAATTATATGCCTGAAAGGGAAACTATAAGCGTAAAGCAAATTTAATTAACCTGGGAGGTTATATCCCAATGGTCAATAAAAAACCTCTTATCATAGCCGGAATAATGGGAATCATAGCGGTAGCGTTGGTTTTTAGCTACCTGAAGAAAGTGGAACAGTCAAATCTGGCAACCGAGATTGAATACGGCAAGGTTGTCGTGGCGCAAACCCAAATTCCTGTTCGAACGAAAATCAAGGAACCGATGCTGGACGAAATCATCGTTCCACTGGAAGTAATCCACAAGGATGCTGTCCTTGAAGTGGATGAAATTCTCGGGAAAGTTACCAACCAGGTAATTTTCGAGGGTGAGCAGATTCTCTCCGCCAAGTTTGAGGATGCTGAAAACCTTCGTGATCTCGCGTTTATCATCGAGGAGGGAATGCGCGGAGTTGCGATTGGTGTCAGTGACATCAAAGGGCTTGGAGGCAATGTGAAACCCGGCGACCACGTTGATGTTGTCGGAGTGTTTTCATCAAGCATAACCGGAGTTGATTCCATAGTCACAATTCTCACGGACATTCAGGTTAAAGCGGTTGGCAAATCGCTTGGTCCTGAGGATGAGGATGAAACGGGCAAAAGCAGTGCTCGAACGGTTACTCTGCAAGTCACACCGCAGCAGGCAGAAAAGCTGATCCTTTCCGATGAGAAGGGCAGCCTCAGGCTGACACTGCGGCATCCAGATGAAATCTACACACCGCGAAGCAATGGAACTCAGATTTTCGATATTGTCACGTATTTCGAACCACCCAACAGGGAAAAGGTAACTGTCACAAAGGAACCGCTTCCTGAATATCCGGATTATTTCAACGGCACACCGGAGCCTGATGGTGAAGTTGAATTCGATATCGATTCATTCACACCAGTGGAGAAGATCAGGATCGAATTGATAATGGGCGGCCAGGTCGAGGAAATTTTCATTGAGAAGCCGATAGCCTGGTAACCATATATGGAAAGCAAATGGTTAAAAGGCTAAAGAAGAGCAGTGATTAAGGCGAAAACAATATTGGATATATGAAAAATCCTTCGGGATTTTTTTTTACCGGCAACTTAAATATTTTTTAATTAGATTACAGGTGACCATCATCATCTTAACAAGGATGGGAACAAATATGAGACATCATATTAATTTGAAAACCACACTGGGAACAATCATCGTACTTTTGATGATGCTTTTCCCAACGGCTCAGAATGCATACTCTGCGGGGCAGAATGCCAGCCTGAGCAGCCTTGATGTTAGTTCAGAAGGGACAATAATTAGAATCAGCCTGGATGGCGTAATCAAGACACGGACTTTCCATCTGGATGGTCCTCCCCGATGGGTATTGGATATTTCTCCAGCGACCTGGTCGAAGGGCATTGAGAGATCTATCTTTCCAGAAAACGACAAATATTTCGGGCAGGTAAGAACCGGGCAATGGAAGGAAAAAACCGCAAGGCTCGTAATTCATACTCGAGGCATGCATCCGGAGGTTGATGTCAACGATGATGAAATTCTGGTTCTGTTTGAGAATCAGAATGGATCTATAGTTGCCAATGAAGCACTGCCAAAATTGGACCTCCCTGAAAAGGTGGAGAGCAAACCGGTGAGTACTTTGTCAATTGAAACTCTTGGCAAATCCAAATCCACGAGCACAACAGAGAAGAAATTCGTGCATGAAGTGGTAATAATTCCAAAGGTTGAATCAGATGATTCTGAAGCGTCATCAATAACGCAGGTTAAATCCGCGAGTATTCAGAATACTCAGAATGAGAATCTGAAAATCAACTCCGGCAATACGATTGAAAAATCGCCTGAGTTCGAGATACTCAGCGATGGCGGAATGACAGTGATTCACATTCCGCTAACCGGTGACATGTCTTTTGACATTCGCCGGGAAAGGTATCCTGACAAGCTATCGATTGAATATCCTTCACGCAAGAATATTTCAGGTACGATGAAAGTGAAATATAAATCGCTTGGCAAGGAACGTATGCCGGTTGGAATAATAGAATACTGCCAAAGGTTTGTGAGCAGGACTGTTCCGGATTATAACAAACTGGTATTTTATACAGGTTCCAAATTTCAGTATAAGAGCATTATTCAAAAGGGAACCCTGACAATTGAGGTACGCTCCAAGGATGTTTTGTCCGGTAAAGACGGGCTGGAAACAGCGAAGGTGGCGTCGGTTGAAGTTGCAAAAACCGAACCTCAAATGCCTCAACAGGTCAACCTGCTGGCAAATGATAATCCTGAGGCAACAACGGTTTCGCTAGATCAAACAGAGGAATCGCTGGAAACCACAGAATCAGGATTTGAAAGCGATACACAGACATTCACACCTCCTGAGCAGAAATACTCCTTCATCATTGATAGGCCTCAGCAGGTTGATGGAACTGAGCATACATCTCCCGAAGCGTCGCTGAAAACGCGAATCAACAAGGTTGAGACCATCGGTGATGTTCGTCAGGCATCTGTCCGTGAAATGACAAAGTTCCTTCCTGAATTCGCGGATTCGAGTTTAATGAAAGGTTCCGAATCGCTTAAGACAAATAAAGAGACAGGTGAGAATCTTGTTTCCGGCGGACCGATGATGTTTGAGCCATCGATGGAATCAAAACCGCTTCCAAAAGGCACCAGGCCGGCGGCTGATTTATTCCTTACAAAAGGCGAATCGGTTATTCTCCCGACAAGCACGTTAATCAGGGCATCCGTGGGTGACCCGGAAGTGCTGGTAGTAAATGTGCTTTCGCAGAGTGAACTCCTTATTACGGCAAAAGCGGAGGGCAGAACCTCCCTGATTCTGTGGGAGGACGGAATTGGCAGAAGCGTTCGCTGGGTAAATGTTGGCAGGAGTTCTCTGCTTGAAACAATGGATGTTGAACGTGTAATTAACAATCCGAAAATCAAAGTTAATTTTGTTGGCAATAAAACCATCATCCTTGAAGGCAAGGTTAAAACGGAAGAGGAGATGAACCGCGCGGTGAAAATCGCGGCAGGCGCTGTTGAATCCGCTGCTAATGTTGTCAACCTTATCGAAATGACTGATCCGAAGCAGGTTCTAGTCAAGGTGCGTTTTGTCGAGATTCAAACCAAGAACAAGGATGAATTTTTCAAGCAGTTTGGTACAGGCACTCGAACTGAAAAAGGCGATTTCCAGTTTAATATCCTTACGGATATCATCGACCCCGAGTTCGGGTCAGGTGGAATTTTCAATACTTCACTGCATCCAAGTATGCTCAAAGGTGAGGGTAGCGGTGACATGAGATTTGACGCTATAGATTTGGTGCTGTCATATCTTGAGCAGTCCCGATGCGGACGAATTCTGTCGCAGCCGAACCTGGTTACACTTTCCGGCCATCCTGCCGAGTTCAGGGTTGGTGGAGAGATACCATACACATACCAGAACGAAAATGGTTTCAATGTTGTGGACTTCAGAGAGTTCGGTGTTGAGTTAAAGATGATTCCGAATGTTGACAGCGAGAACAACATCAACATTTTCCTTGAGCCATCTGTCCGCGTACCCGATTTCACACTGGCGATTGCCGGAATTCCCGGATTTAAAACACGCCTTGTGAGCACCACTATTCAGGTTGGGGATTCGCAGACAATTGTAATCGGCGGTTTGCTGCAAAACGAGGCTACAACGATTAAGTCGAAAGTTCCGCTTCTTGGCGATATTCCTCTTGTGGGAGAACTCTTCCGCTCGAAGAAAACCACAAACGAGGAAACGGAGCTGTTGATTTTCCTTACACCAATCGTACTCAAGGATATTTCAGCGGTTGAGCAGGCGATTAAATCCGATGATGATGTTTCGTTAAGCCCGTACTACCAGAAAGAGGCTGTGGAAGGATTCAAGGAAGATTAATCGAATCGGCTATCCACATGGATGGAAATATCAAAACCGACCTTTTTACAGGTCGGTTTTTTATTTGGTTTTGAATACTGCCAGCCAGCGCATCAATCGCCGGACTGATCTTCAGCACGAGTTTCACCGGAGGCGATTCGACGCGCTTCATCAAGGGAATCGATAAACATAATATGAAGGTCAAGAGATGCAATTTTAAAAACCCTTTTGACCGTCTTCTGCGGAGTCAGTATCATCAACTGACCCTCCCGATCCTTGGTATGCTTGTGAATCCCGACAAACACGCCAAGTCCAGCTGAATTGATATATGACACATCGCTCATGTCGCAAGCAATGAAGCTGTCCTTGTCATCAATGTTTGCGATAAAAACGTTCCTGAGCGCAGGAGCGCCGTTGACATCAAGATCGCCCTGCATTTTGAAAATGACCAGGCTCTCTTCTCTTTTTACTGTTGCGGAGAATGGTGCTCTTTGTGTACTCTTTTCCGTTTTCATAATATCCATATCGTTAGTTTTGTACGCCAACCTTAATTTACCATGAAATCATAGTTTTTGTCATCATTAATAGAGGGTAAAATAATAACTCTTCGATTGTTTCCCTCGCCACGTGATTCTGATTGGACATCGACAAGGTCCCTGCACAGAATATGAATTGTTTTTCTGTCTGAGGGTGACATCGGGTCGAGAGGCACCTCGTCGTTCGTACTGACTACCGCGTCCCTTGCGCTGAACAGGATTTTCATGAGAACGTTTTTCTTTTTCTCCCTGTATCCCTGAGCGTCAAGGACAAGCTGTTTTGAATTGGCGTGGCGTTTACGATGCACCACGTTCAGAATAAACTCAAGGGCATCCAGAGTTTGGCCATGCCTGCCGATTACCAGGCCAAGATTGTTGCCATGAATCTCCAGAAAGATATTTTCATCCCGCTCATGATAGAAAACCTGCGCGTTTATTCCCATACCGTCCAGTATTCGGCTAAGTTCATCCATCGCAATCTGAGCTTGATTTATATCAGGTTTATTATCGCTTCCTTCGCTTTCTTCGCTTCCAAATTCGAAATTATCTTCCACAGTATTCCTCCTTACCATTGGATAAATAGTAAAAATCACGAGATTATGACATCGAAGCCATTGCTTCGCTTGCCGTAAAACTCATATTCATAACTCTTAATACTAAAAGCAAGCAATTGTTTTGGATAGTGAGGTGTGTTTTTTACCTCATTCCCGAAGTTAACATACAGAAATTCCGTGCAAAAATCAAGAAGGTTTTTGGTAAAATCTGTGATTGATAAATATGCAACAGCAAATTTTTAATAGAGTCCTTGTCTTTATGCGAATCCTGAGCAGTGTGGAGGGGAATTACAATAATCCATGTGTCGATGCAGGGAAGGTGTCGAAGAACATTAATAGTTCGTCATTCCGACATTCGCGAAGCGAATGGTCGGAATCCCTTTTATACGTTTATCTTATCAATAGCTGTGAGTTTCGCTGGTTTCTTAAGGGATTCCGACCATCCTCCTCACTTCG
Organism: uncultured bacterium; assembly: GCA_965369605.1. Taxonomy (GTDB): domain Bacteria; phylum JAJVIF01; class JAJVIF01; order JAGGVT01; family JAGGVT01; genus JAGGVT01. The sequence continues at coordinate 4,198 of CBDURE010000117.1, read as the reverse complement.
CTCGTCGGATGTCGGAATGACGTTTTTTTGCTGTTTGAAGGTTCTAAGACAGCTTTCATGCAGTGCCCAACGATACGTTGATTCACGTTCTTTCGCACACAATTTATTTGCGGCGTTTTTTCTTGCGTTTTTTGGGTGGAGGCGGTGGTGTGGCGGTTTCCTTGTCAATTTCCACAGAATCGCCTTTGGCTTTGAGAATATCATCCGCTTTTCGAATGGATGCGTACTGCTGCATCTGGAATAGATTCGACAAGGCAAAATAAAGAAGCAGTCCGATGGGGAAAATGAGTCCGAACCACAGGAAAAGAGGAAGCATGAAATTCATCTGGCTCGACTGCCCCTGCGGATTTTGCGCCTGCATCTGTTTTGTCTGCAGGATTGTTGTCGCGATATAAACTGCGAAAAGAGGCAGAGCGGGAATGTAGAGAAATTTGTCCATGAGAAAAGGAGTGTTTATCAGGCTGCCGAGGTCAATCATTCCGGGCAGTGATTCGATGTTGGGAAACGGCGCACTTTCAAAGGCTCGAACGGTCAGCTTGGCTCCGAACATTGATGCCTGTCCGAATCCCGGGAGGAGGTTATAGAAACGGGGGCTTCTTAGAACCCAGAAAAGACTGATAAGAATCGGCATCTGGATAATCATTGGAAAACAGCTCATGAATGGATTGACATTGTGCTTCTTGTACAGCTGCATCATTTGCTTTTGCTGTTCCTGAGCTTTTCTTTGCTTTTCCTCCGCGTTATCATCCGGATTTGCTTTGAATCTCTCCTGAAGCTCCTTCATCTGAGGCTGGATTTCGTTCATTTTTTTCATCGTCTGTGTCTGCATACGGTTGACAGGACTGATGACAAGTCGAACGAGCATCGTGAGAAGGATAATGTCTATCCAATAGGTATGGGTAACACTGTGGAAAATACCTATCATGGTGACCATTATAGAAGCGAGGAAATCAATCATTGCGCTCATTAATCAATCACCCTCCTGGTTTTTCGCGGGAGGGGAACCGGATCGTATCCGCCCGGATTAAACGGATTGCATCTGATGACTCTGTACATTGCCAGAAGAGTTCCCTTGAGAGGCCCATGCAGCTTTAATGCATCGCAGGCGTATTCACTGCATGATGGATAAAATCTGCATGATGGCGGTGTCAGCGGCGAGATGAACCGCTGGTAGATCTTTATGATAAAAATGAATGATTTCGAAATCATGTTATTCGTTATCCAAACCAGTGAATTCTCTTTTATTGAAAAAAAAAGCAACGAGAAATTATAACAAATCTGAGCAGAGGGTTAAAATCCTCTGCTATTCAAAAGCATGTACTAACCGGTTTGTTTTATTAATTTCGATTTCCTCAGCAAATCGACAAGCGTGTCCTGAACATAACGCATACGGTTAATGCCAGGGACGCACCGTACAAATACCACAAGGTCAAATCCCGATTCAATCTCATGAGCCATCGTTCTGAATGACTCCTTGAGAAGCCGTCGGATTCTGTTTCGGTCAACAGCAAGCCGTACCGCTTTTTTCGGAATGACAAAGCCGGTACGATTGAATCCAAGGTTGTTTTTCAAAACTCGCAGTTGAAGATACCCGCTGCCAAAACGTTTTCCCTTCCGGGATACGCGTCCAAAGAGAATTCTGCCCCTAAGTGAGGCTGGTTTCATTTTTTGTAACGCTCATCCGAAACTGTGAGTTTTTGACGGCCTCTTGCGCGCCTTCGGCTAAGAACCCTTCGGCCCGCTTTGGTAGCCATCCTGGATCTGAAGCCATGGCATTTGGCTCTCTTGCGTTTCTTTGGTTGATATGTCCGTTTCATTTAATTAACAACTCCACAAAAAAATTGCCCGTATCCCGGTACGGCGCAATCGGAGATTATAACATAATTCAATAGTTGTTGCAAAGAATGAAGAGTGAGATTATTTTTTCCATTTTGACAGCATTGAACGGATTTCTTCATATGCTTTTCTTACTGCTCGACGGTCTTCAAGAAAGTAATCATCAGAATTCAAAGGCATATCGATAAGAATAATTTTTACTGGGACTGATGGGAAATTTTTTGAAAGACGTTCAAGATCATAGATCAGCTGTTCTCCGTATGAAACACCAGATGACATTTGTTTATGAAGAAAATGGCAAGGAACAATCTCTACTCCAAGCTTAATAAATCCCCTATTGAAAAAATATTGAAACTTTGCAAGATCGTAGAACATAAAAGCGTATTTGCCAAATTGAACCTCAACCAGGACAGGTTCTTTGAAGAAGTCACATTGTTTGTATGCATGTTTAACTGAATGAGGATAATTTGGTATTTGAATTTCATAATAATCTTTGAGCTCTTTCCATCCAAGATTCTTGAAATTATCCTTGAAAAGACTATTTATGTCTTTGGGAGAATATAATCGACGTCCACGCATTGTTTTTTCTTTACTGATTTTATTTCTCCCAGGGTTCTTTATCTTTCCAATGACGGTATTTATCTGTTTGTCCAAATCGGGATGACGAACCATCAGGATTTCTTCACCACCCAAGTGTGAGTAGGAGTAAATTATATCCATTGTTTAGTCTCCATTGCGTTGATTCGGGAATGGAATTTGTGTTAATGAGGAGTTTGGTGATGGTTCATATACCGGCTGTCCCATGGGTCTAGTTTTTAACAATCCTTGAAAGGCTAGATTTATTCTTTCCTTTGCTATATCGTAATATCTTTTGGATATCTCAGCACCAGCTGATTTTCTTTTGTGAATCACTGCAGAAACCGCAGTTGTGCCTACGCCCATGAAAGGATCAAGAACAATATCACCTTTGTCTGTCATACTCAAAACGAGTCTTTCGATTAACTCAACAGGAAATTGACAAGGATGTTCAGTCTTTTCAACATGATTATGCTTGACATTTGGTATTATCCATAAATCACCAGGATTTTTCCCTAGAGGGTTACATGAAAACTGACCCGTTTTCGGTCCCTTGAAATATCTCTTGCCAGGATATTTCTGAGGTACTCTTACAGGATCAAGATTAAACATGTAATTAGGGGATTTTGTGAACCAAAGAAGTGTCTCATATCGCCCTGAGAACCTTCGTTTGCAATGAAGCCCATGCTCAAAGTGCCAGACAATCCGATTACGTAATTGCAAGCCAAACTCTACAAAAACTGGAAAAAGGAGAATATCAAGAGGTATTATTGCGCCTTTGTTTGTGTGGTTGCCAACTTGCCAACAAATACTCCCTTTTGGTTTTAAAACTCTTACACATTCCTTAATCACTTTTTTTTGCTGTTCAACATATTGGTCCAAGTCTAAACGTTTCTCATATTCTTTTCCAATATTATAAGGCGGTGAAGTTACCACTAATTGTATTTTGTCATTTGGGATCGATTTTATTAAATCCAGGCAATCTCCTCTGTAAAGAGTAACTGCATTTTTTATAGAAAACTTATCTTTAATTATGTTCTCTGTAGTTTGGACATTCATTGGTATCAGTTCATTTGATGAATACAAAGGTAATTGAAATAATGAATCACAGTATTTAACCATTTTTTAACTCCTTTTGCATAACGCTAAACCTATGTATACCAGACTTTCCCCCATTTGTCAATAATTCCTAACCATCAATTTCAATTATCGCATCTATCTCGACCGGTGAATTCAGCGGAAGTGAATTTACTCCCATGACCGCGCGAGTGTGCTTGCCGATGTCGCCAAAAACCTCTACAAACAGGTCGCTTGCGCCGTTAATTACCTTTGGCTGCATGGTGAAATCATCGCTGCACTGGACAAATCCGTTCAGGCGCACAATCCGTTTAACTTTTGCCAAGTCGCCAATTTCGCCTTTGATTGCCGCCATGATATTTATCGCGGCTATTTTCGCGGCTTCATAGCCATCCTCGATGCTTAAATCAAGTGGAACTTTCCCCTCGAATACAAGTTTGCCGTCGCGGATTGGAAGATTTCCGGAGATGAAAATGTAATTGCCGGTGCGTAGCGAGGGCACATAACTAGCCAACGGTTTGGCGGTTTCGGGCAGTTCAATCCCAAGTTCACTGAGTTTATCTGATGGATTCATTTTACTGTTCCTTAAATACGTGAAAGCCTTTCAACATTTGATAGTAGCATGATGTATATGATTGATTCAAGGCTGGTTGCTTTATATCTCATCCCCCCCTTAATCCCCCCGCGAGCGGGGGGAGATTTTTTTGCA
>CBDURE010000116.1:0-10733 GCA_965369605.1 uncultured bacterium | reverse complement strand
CCGGCGCTCCCAGGAAAAATATCTATAAATCAATACGGCAACGCGTGCGTAATGTCCGGCGGGATTGTCGATGCCACACCCGCGGAGTCAATCCAGATATCCCGTACTCTTATCCATGAATCAGTGCTGTCGAGAATCGGGTACGCCATAGAATTATTGAAATTCTCTACAGACAATGTGTAATTGCCGACAAGTGGCCATTCCTCGGTTGTCTCATCAACTGTGCCCGGATTTAAAAGGAATCTGACTTTGAAACTGATAGAATGAGTCAGTATTCCGCGATGGTTCGAATAGTAATTCACAGCGACAGGATAACGGCTGTCTGTTGTCAATGTGCCTTTGCCGTCGATGTTCTCAGGGCCGTAGCCGTCAGGGTCATCGATTGTGAGTTGGCCGTGTGTTATAGCGCGGTCATCGTAGAAACAGTGTTCATCGAGAGCGTTCCAGAAATGCAGATCCATATCGGTTGAATCCAGCGGGTCTGGCACAGTGGGCCACCAGTAAAGCGTCACACGGAATTTCGGAAGCGGAGTGGGGGCGTAATCGATGGGCGGGAAAATTGAATCCGAATCCGCGCCGAACTGGTTTGTAGCGTCGATTTGTATATTGTTCAATCCGACAAACAGAACTACGTTAGCGGTGAAACTGCCATCGAAATCGACGCTCAGCGGATATGTATAGCCGTTGTGGGTAATTGTAACGACGCTTGTCTGGTCAAGGTATAGAATCTCACCGGAAATCACGCATGATCCGGTTGAGTAATTTACTGAATGATTGTAAATGGTAATAACGGGAACAGTCCCCCAAGCGATAACTGTAATTGGGAGCACTCGATAGGCGACAAAATCGCTGAGCTGCTCATCGTTGTAATAGACATCGGCGCGAAGGAAATCGTTATATTCATCCTCGACAGCGATTAATGCAAGGTATGGGCCTGCAGCCTGAGTGGGAGCGAGATCGAGAGGCATGTTGAAAATGAAATTGTAAGGATTATACATAACGCCAGAACCTGCGGATGGGAGCGTTACATTTCCAAGTACGGAGGAAACGCCGGGTATCTCAACTGTAACTCCGGCGACATCGCTTTGATGTCGCACCATTGATTGCAACGGGCCGTTTGGTGTTGAGTTCTGCCAGTCCTCGACATATACATTGAAATTCAACGGTGCAACATTGCCCTCAACAAGTGTCCTGGGCATGTTTGTTTGAATCCTGTACGCCTCTTTCTGATTGCCCTCGGGAATATGATATTCAGGGGACATTCGAGTCGTGCGGACAGCGGACTGCACATAACTGACCTCGACAACCATTTCGAATTCAATCGTTCCCACGCCCGGATTCGCAAGGCGGAATCTCTGGACATCATGTTTATCGCTCATCCTCATGCGATGTTCAGGAAGTTCCTTGCCATAAATGACGGGGCTTGGGTCGTTGTCGTAGAAGAAATATTTATACGGATTCAGGTTGCCGCCATAATTTCTCGGAGTGCCGATGAATTCAGGAATCTCGGAGCGATTGTCGAAATGGGACGTGTATCCGTCAGCGTTTTTAAGGAAATTGAAATTAGCAACAATGGGATCATCGCTGATTCCAACGCCGTTGGTCAGCGTGAATCTGGCGTCCGTGCCGTTGTTAATCAGAATCAGGCGAGCATCGAAAACGTCAAGATCGGCGCGTCTGGTTAATCGATACCGTGTGCCCATGGGATGACGCATGTAAACGTCCAGAAGGATATCGCCGTTGCCGTAGAACCCGATTCCCTCAATCATAAGGCAGTCCAGGCATTGGATATTGTTGAACCATCCTGTCATGTAATTGCTGATTTCCACCTCGAATGAATCGCCGATTTCTGAAGCGTTGCGGAATCGGACAGGCTCCATGGTGTAATCAAGTGAGACCGGATCAATTGTCACATTGTAATGCCACAACGGGATTTGCGATCCCCGGACACTGTTTAAATCCGCCTGAGAAATGGTTTCATCCGGCAGTGATGTATCCGGCGCCACTGGTGAGGAACTGTTTGAGCATCCCACCGATATAATGAAGGCTAGAAATATTGTTGTCGTTACCGTAAGGAAGGTTCGCATATCGACCTCCCGAGCAAAGTGATAGGTAAAGTTAAGATAATCAAACCCTGGACATGCAAACATTACGGCGTTTAAGTTAAACGCCGATTAAGTCTTGATAAGATATATCACTTGTATTATAACGCAGAGTGGATGAAGCTTCAAGATGTGGGGGAATGGAAGTTCTCGTAGCGCTGGTGTCCCACCGGCTGTGTCAGAAACGTCCCGTTTCTTTTCCTTTAGGTGTCAGACACCGGTAAAATCCCCTTCATGTAAAAGTCAACTTGTATAGGTGTCAGACACCTATATCCCAAGTAAATTTCAAATGCCATATATAGGAAAGTTTGTCTACCGACCTGTTTATGCCTCACAGTAAAATTGTGCAAATAATATGAAGGAGTCTGACACCTTACATTAGGAGACTCAAGGTGTCAGACTCCGGTAAAGACTCCCGAAAAAAACATGCTTGGAGGAGTGCTGAAGCACTTGGGTTTCCGGCAAGGGTGCCGAAGCTCCCGGGGTGTATCGTTTGCCGGTGTCAGACACAAGTAAAATTAGTTTTCCAGAATGACTTCATGAAGGATTAATCCGTTGTCAGATTCAACATCACCGGTTTTTCTTATCGTTGATGTGTAAATCGCCAGTAACCACGGATGTGGTGGAGGGAAAGAAAGGCCTGAGAAGTACCAGATATCCGATTCATTGGATACTTCAAAAGCATTTTCAGTGAGGTAGATATGATTGTATCGATTATTAATGAATTCAATGGTTTGATCTTCTATTTCAGTAAGGCTTTTATCGGTGATTGCATACTTGTTGAATTTATGCCTTTGTGTTTCGACATCGGCATCTGTGTAATATCGCGCCAGCCATGCGGGGTAAAATTCCTCAAGCGCAAATATGATGACATCGCCCTTTTCAACGAGACTCGCCATTTCCAGCACCGGTTTGAAGAATTCGTTGTTCTCCGGTTTCGAATTTGGAATTAATCCCGTGGTGATATTCCAGACAGTAAGAAAAATCACAAGCACACATAATGCGAACCCGATTGGCATCCTGATTTTTTTCGGGAACTCGATTATCCGAAGTGTCCAAAGTGCAAGCAATGGTGGCATGGTGAATAACTTAAAATGAATTTCAAACGCACAATAAAAATGGTTAAAAATAAAATAAATAAAAAACCAAGTTAACAACAGGCTTCGAGCTTGATGTAATTTTCGATTATTCTCCTTTGATCTAATTAGTTGCTTAAGTTCCCATAAACTGGAGGTAACTATGATTGCATAGAAAATTACAAAAAAGGGATTAAATAGTGACCTGTCAAAAGGTTTTATATGCAAAAGTAAATCTGAACCGGGTGTATGTATAAAAGCATTCAATTGAGAGTAAGAAAAAACCACTTCTGTGTATATTAAACCACTATAAATAACTGTCCACCAGCGCTCCTCGCCGCCATAAGCGGTAAACCACTTGAGAAATGTCATCTCAAATTCACCTTCAATAATTGACATAGAGTGAAGGTAAATCAGATAATTGACCGGAACAACAAAAGCGGCATACAAAGCGATACCCATTAGCATTGTGTATATTCTTTCGTGTTTGGGTGAACGAATCCAAATTGCTGTAAGAACTACGAAAGTGAAGAAGAATGTTATCTGATGCATGAGAGAAGCAATAATCATCAGAATTGTTGCGAGAATAGCACCTTTTCTGGTTAGTTTCTCACCTCCTAGAAGGACCAGCATGGTCGCAAGCATAAGGACTATTATGGTGATATAGATATTAGCGCCTGTGCAGAAATTCATCATTCCCCAACTGACACCAAAAAACAAACCTGCCAGAACTGGCGCTAATTTATTTGAACAGATTCTCCTGACAAGCATGATAAGAAGAGTAACTGAGATACCGCCTAAAACTGCATTTGTAAAAGATATAAATACCATTGATCTTAGGTCAGGCAGTATCGTTTTAACTGCATGAAACAGAATATGCATCATTGGGAGCCATATTGGGTGATGCTGGTTGAACTCGTAAGCAAGGGGAAAGTTTTCAATATTGTAAGCCCAGACCAATTCATCAGCAGAATGCATTTTTGTGGGGAAAAGTGCGTAAACAACGATAAACACAGCACCGATTAGAAATGGCATTAATGTATAAAATTGTTTTTGCACAGGCTTTTACTCCAATTTCAATTCTGATGATAGCAAAAAGCCTGGTGATAATCAATTTGCTGTCAGGCACCGGTAAAAAACGAATGTTTTCGTAGCGCTGGTGTCCCGGGGCTGTTGAAAAAGCCTGTTGATTGACAAATATACCATTTTCCTGACAACTTTCGGGTGCCGCCCACACATCACGTCTTTTTGTGATATGTGGGTGAAATGCGTAACTTCGCAACATGTCACCCATAAAGCCGAGACGGCTTTATGGGCGGCACCCGGCGTTTTGAATCGAATTGGCATCTTTTTCAACAAGCCCGTCCCACCGGCTGTGTAAGAAGCGTCCCGCTTCTTTTTCCGGTGCCGGACTCCTATATCCCCGTTTGGCTACGCTCGGGGTCTTCGACAAGTTAATTTCAAATGACATAGGGTGAAAAATAGCAGAGGGTTAAAAACCTCAAAAAAACGAAACGGGACGTTTCTGACACAGCCGATGGGACATCAGCGCTACGAGATGGGACATCGGCGCTACGAGATGGGACATCGGCGCTGTGAGATGGGACATCGGTGCTGTGAGATGGGAGGTCAGCGATACGTTTTGGTAATAATTTCAACCAAAATCGGATAATATTTACGAAAGTTCTTGACACGTTTTGTAACTTGTGGTATATTGTCGATACAGGATAAACTAAACCTGACGAGGTTGATATTGTGAAAAACTATGTAAAAGAATGCAGACTTAAAGCCCATTTATCTCAGGAAGAGCTGGCTCAGAAAAGTGAGCTGGCACGGCCCACTATCTCCAAAATCGAGCGAAATGAGTGCGAACCGTCCGATTTGAGCAAGCAGAAAATCGCTGACGCGCTGGGTTTCCCAATTGAGGAAGTTTTCCCCGGTGCTCAGAGCGTTCAGACTCAAACACTGGCGCAGAAAGTCAATGAGGCCATACTCGGAATCTGTATTATTAACGGCAGTAAACTGGTTCCCGGACTGAGAGGCGATATCGGCACAACTGAAATGGTCGATGTTCAGGATTCGAAAATCGAGGGATTCTTAATCGACCAGCTTGGAAAGCGAAGGTCATTTATTACTGTCCATCTAATCAAGGACGGCGAAAAGATTGACAGCACTGTCTCGGGCCGCGATGGCAGATTCGTTTTCAAGAAGATCAAGCCGGGCGAATATGTCGTTTTCAGTGAGAACAAAGTGACGCCGGTTCAGGTGAGTTCCGGTGATGAGACTTTCGAGTTCGAATTATAAAATCCTTCCGATGACGGCCAGGGGCCTGCATATATTAATGGACAGGATTAATAATGCCTGAGTATCCCCGACTAAAGTCGGGTTTTTTTATTCCTGTTGACAGGCTTTATCCTGAGGTCTTTTGAGAAAATATTAATGATGCAACTTATTATGTACAGAAAAGAATGGATTCCGGGTCAAGCCCGGAATGACAAGTTATTTCAAAATGACAAATTGTTGCGGAATGACAAATTGTTGCGGAATGACACATTGTTACGAAATGACAGCAGATTGTCATTCCGGGCTTGACCCGGAATCCATCCTGTTGCAGAAATAGCACTCGTTTAATTTATCCAGTGCTCCAGCGAAAAAAAGGATATAATTTACAGCATAAGCGCACAATGATTGAATGGATTGAAAATACTTTTAAACTTGAACCTGACTGGATTAACGCAGTAAACTCCGGTGAGTTCTACGAGCTTCTGGACAAGCATAATCCGGATGGCTGGAACGATGTGGATATACCGCTCGATTCAAGCATTCCGATGGAGCATCGCAAAATAATTCACTGGTTCTTTGACGCTTTAATTTCAATCGCGCCTGCAGATTACCTCGACAGGTTTTTCCCATCGATGTGCGCGCGGGAAAATCTCAATGCCGCTGACAGGCAGAAACTGCATGTGAAGTACGGCATGTTTCTTGCCAATACGCATCGATTTAATGAATCGGTAAAGCAGTTTGAAAGAGCTCTTGTCTTGGCGTCTGATCCCGATGCAATCGAGACGGCGGATCAGGTAATGAACTACCTTGGCGTTGTCTATTACCGCATGGGTGAACTTCAAAAGGCGCTGGAATCGCATGAAAAGTCGCTTGCGATTCTCTCTGTCAGCGAGAATGAGGAAAGCAAGGCGATTTACTATAACAATCTCGGAATCGTGCAGAAGGAAATCGGGCTGACTCGCGAGGCGGCTGAATCGTTTAAAAAAGCGCTGCCTATCATGCGCAAGCTCGACAGGCCTGAATTCCTTGCTGTTTTGTATATGAATATCGGCTCCGTTTACGACAAATTGGAAAGGTATGATGAAGCGTTGAGTTTCCAGAAAGAGGCCCTGAAACTTCACAGGCAGACAGGACGTAAATTCGAGGAATGCAGCGCGCTGACTAATATAGGAAATGTTCTTCGCGACATGGAGGAGTATGCCGAAGCCGCGAAAACGATGCGCGATGCTCTTAACCTTGCGCGGGAAAATGATTTTAAACTTCAGCAGGTTGTTAATCTCTATAATCTCGGGCTTCTCCATAAGAAAATAGGGGAGAATGACAAGGCGCGGGATAATTTTGACCAGTCGGCGGAAATAGCTCAGGAGATAGATGACAAGGAGGGAATCTGGAGAGCGTACCTTGAATTGGGCGATTTACAGCGTGAGTCTGGCGATTTCGATAACAGCTTCCACTACCTTAAACAGGCGGAGGATGTTTTCGAGTCGATGAGAAAGGATTTGAAAGATGATCGTGACAGGGTCGCTTTCCTTTCAAACCAGAAGGAGCTCATTGAGAAAATTGTATTTCTGGAACTCGAGCGCGATACGGATAATTTCTGGGGGATTGTGCAGGATGCGAAATCGCGCTCACTGAGGGAACTTCTGCTGGGCGAGAAGAACGGCGATAACGGGCAGGATGATTCATGGAATGAGGAGAGCGCGCGAAAACTATGGGACTCAAATAAACTCGGATACAACGACTGCATTGTTGATTTTTTCATGGGAAAGGATGCTTTAATCCGGTTCGTATATCATCCGAATTTCGGGTTAAAGCGAACGGTTAAGAAAATCCCGCGGCAGAAAATTGTCGATGAGATTGAACACATATATGAGGAAATAAAACTTCTCGAAAATATGGCGCCCGATATGGCTAGAGAGGGGTATGCCGTATCGATGGAAAGTGAATGGCTTAAGCCGTTTGAGAATCTGAATTTTCTGTTGTTTTCAGATATTGAGTCCGAGATAAAACCATTCGACCAGCTGATAATAAATCCGCATGGAGCGTTGCATAGATTGCCGTTCGCGGCGCTGCAGAATGAAAATGGGTCGCTGGTGTTAAATCATGCTGTGGTTTTATCGCCGTCACTGCCGCTCCTCAAATGGCAGCTTGAACGTTCGGTCAGTTTCGATGACGGTTTGAAACTGTTTCTGACCAGCCCGGATGAACTGGCGGCACTCACGCGGGAAGAGGGGAGATCGTTGAGGAAAATCGCCGGTGATGGAATCCTGGTTGAACTCGGCGACACGATAAGTGTTCAGACGCCATCGCGATTCTCCGGTAATCTTGAGCTTGTGCTGTCTCTTGAAAATGAAACTAGTTTCAAAAAGAACCTGTCTGAACTGTTCAGTGAATTGAGTTTGTTTCATTTTGCAGGGCATGGCGTATTTAATTCAGCTGAGCCGATGGAAAGCTATTTGAAGATAGGGTCGGATTTGAAAATAAAATCGGAGGAATTTTACCGCGGTGAGTTCCATTCAGATAAAATGAAACTGGTTGTGCTGTCCGCGTGTGAAACGGGAAAACTTCAAGTTGGCCAGGGCGATGAAATCTGGGGATTCGCGCGGGCGTTGTTCGGCAGCGGCGCTAGAAGTTTGTTGTTGTCGATGTGGAAAGTCGAGGATCAGGCGGGACACGATCTGATGCTTGAGTTCTATCATAATCTTTTCCAGGATGATCTCCCGCTTGCCAGGTCGCTTGGGCATGCGCAGAGGCGAATGCTGGAAAGAATGAACAATCCGCATCCATTTTTCTGGGCGCCTTTTCAGCTGTATGGTTGCCCTTAAAAATATAGGGGCTTCAATAAACTGTGTGGGTTGAGTTTAGATTGAGTAAAAAAAGGGGACTGTCCCAACCAAGTGGATAAATACAGTATAAATCAGGGATTACAGTGTAGTATATTAATAACATCAGATTTGAAGCATCATGTGGACTGTCCCCTTTTTTTACGGGGAGCAAATAATCCACACAATATATTGAAGCGCCAAAATATAAGATAATTTTGGATTTAAATCACATGCTGATTTAAGAAGCGAGAAAATGGAAAATCACGTACTGGTAAGAACAGAACATCTTAATCACAAGGGAAACCTTTTTGGCGGACAGTTGCTCCTATGGGTGGATGAGTGCGCGTACATGGCTGCTGTCAAGGATTATCCCGATTTGAAATTTGTAACGCGCGGCATTTCAAAAGTGGAATTTAGAAACTCCATTCCAAATGGCGCGGTGTTGCGATTTGACTGCGATAGTGTCAGGGTCGGGAAAACATCGGTAACATATAAGGTGAGTGTCAATTCGCATGCGCCTGAAGAGTCGGAAAGCGTTCTTGTATTCGAAACGGAAGTAACTTTTGTCGCGGTGGATAACGACGGCAATAAAGTGGAAATAAAAAAGTAGTGTATGATTATGATTAGACTGGATTCGAGGATGGTATCAACAAAATGAGAAAAAAACATAACGCGGATAAATCAAGATTGTCTGTATTGCCTGTTGGATGGGTAATTGCAATCCTGCTTGCCATGCTGCTTCTGGCGACATTCATTGCGGGGTGCAACCAATCGGAGGGGCGTAATATCGGCGGGACAATCTGGGGGAATACGCGTGCTGCGAATAACCCGGACAGGGGAATCGGTAACGTTCTGCTTAGTGTGGATAATACGAATATATTCGCAATCACAAAAAATGATGGTTATTTCTCGATAACGGGAATCCCGGAAGGCGATTACGACCTGACTCTCACAAAGTTCGGATTTGAGATCTATTCAGGCCCGACATCGGTGATTCGTGACCTGGCGGGAATAGAGCAGTCGCGAACCGCGAATATTGTTACGCTGTTTGAATTTCCGTCCGGACTGATTGGAACTGAGAATCTCGCTGGAACTCTGGTCAATACTGATGGTGAGCCGATAGTAAATGCCGAGGTTGATTTGATATTCAGGCAGGATGGTTATTTCCATGTAACTGAAACTGATCACGCGGGGAGTTTCTATTTCACCGACCTGATGCCGAATCCCGACCTGCTGATAATCGAGGCGGATGGCTACAGAAACGTGATATTTGATTATGATGAAATCATGATAGCGATGTCGCACGGAATTGACGGCGCGCTTGTTAATGTGATTCCACTGGCAATGGATGAGCCTGAGGAATCAGCGGATATCGGCGCGGTTTCGGGAACTGTTCTCGACAGCACCGGAAATGTCCTGACCGGCATTAAGGTCGCTATTTATCCCGATGACACTGAAATCAATCCGATTCGTAAAAACGCGCGAATCATTGAGACTGATGAAACTGGCGGGTTCGAATTCAAGGATATCGAGGCAGGGGATTATATCGTGTGGGCGGGGCATCCGAATTATTTCCCCGCGGAGGTTAAAGTAACAATCGAGAAAGATGCTGAGAAAACAGTCGTAATTAATGTTGATGATGCGACTGAGACGGAAGTGCATCCGTACTTTAAGGAAATATTGAATCTTTAGGGTTTGGTATCTGTGTGGATATGCTAACAATAGCAGAGGGTTAAAGAGCCTGTCGGGAAAGTATGTTGATTCTTAAACATATCATTTTTCTGATAGCTCTCGGGTGCCGCCCACACATCACGTCTTTTTGTGATTTGTGGGTGAAATGCGTAACTTCGCAACGTGTCACCCATAAAGCCGAGACGGCTGTATGGGCGGCACCCGACGTTTTAAATCAGATTTGCGCCTTTCCCAGCAACCTCTTTATCTCACTGCTTTTTTTCGCTATTTTTCGCAAATACGGTATAATTAGCAGGGCGAGTAAATCTGTAATATCCTTGTTGGAAATATCTATATCCATATCCATATTACGCCCCCGCTTTTATCAAATAACCAGGAGGTCAGGTTTTTATGCGACTTCTAACTAATTTGCTCCTACTGTCAATATTAATGGCAATTGCGATTGGGTGTTCATCAGGCGGTGGCACTACACCGATTACGCCGCAGGATGATGATGTCCCATCCGTAAACGAAACAGATTTTTCAGGTGTGCTTGATACACCACCAGGCATCGACATCCCCCGCGCGGATTTTAGTTTGCTGGCTGAGGGTGATGTTAAAGAAGACCCGTCAGGGATTCTCTACGCTGGCACTCTTGAATTCGATGCCGAAAAAGGCACGATCACAAATACGATTGATCGAGGCCCGATGATTAATTTCAATATCACCGGATACCTCTATGCCGGCGGATGCCCCGGCGGGTGTTTCAGGTTTCA
>CBDURE010000115.1:0-10981 GCA_965369605.1 uncultured bacterium | reverse complement strand
AGTGTAGCGTATGTCCTGACACACGGTGTAGCGTATGTCCTGAAACCGTACACCCGATGGGTCGCCCCAATGTTAGCTGACTAGAGGCGACGTTCAGGGCGACCCTCCGGGTACGCCCCTACAAAGGTATCGTTTTAATGATTAAAACTGACAAAATTTATCTATGCTATCGAGAATAGATTCTTCGCTGCGCTCAGAATGACAAAGAGTGCAGGTGCTGAAGCACCAGATTTTCCGGCAAGGGTGCCGAAGCTCCCGGCTGGAGTACAGAATCTCCCGGCACAGGTTGTTTCAAAGGAAAAACCCGGGAGTAATTTTCCCGGGTTGAGATTCTCCACTAATTCTTCCAACTTTCTAACCTACTAACTTTCTAACCTACTAACCTACTAACTTTCTAACTTTCTAACCTACTAACCTGCTAACTGCCTTTTACTGAAGCAGGTGGACGTTCTTGTCCGCGCACATGTCTCGTAGCACTTTGGGCCAGACTGTGACGCTGCATTCGCCAAGCGCTACTTTCTTAAGAAGGAGGCTGTAAACGCGTGATTGTCCGATGCCGCCGCCGATACTCTGAGGGATTTCATCGTTCATAATCATCTTGTGATATGGCATGTCAAGGAAATCAAGCTGGCCTGTGATTTCAAGCTGCTGTTTGAGTGTTTCCTTTGTGACGCGGACACCCATTGATGTCAGCTCGTGGCGTCGATGTGTAACGGGATTATAGACAAGGATGTCGCCGTTAAGGCCGTGCATTGGGCGGCCATCCTCGGAAACTGTTTCCGTGACCCAGTCATCATAATCCGCCGCTCGCATTTCATGCGGATAGCCATCATCCAGCACCCAGCCGATACCTATGATAAAGACCGCTGGATATTCTTTGATAATCGCGGTTTCACGCTCTTTTCTAGGCATATCAGGATATTTCGCCAGAATGTCCTCAGCGTGGATGAAATGAAGTTCCTCGGGAAGACTTGGATATTTGTCTGTTTTAAGCTGCGGGAACATATCCTCCGCGAGTTTTTCAGCGCCTGTGATAACTTTCCAGAGTTTATTAACAACCTCTTTCAGATAGGCAAGGCTTCGCTGTTCAGGTGTGATTACTAATTCCCAATCCCACTGGTCAACGTATGAGCTGTGGTCATGATCCAGGAAATAATCTTTTCGAACCGCTCGCATGTCGGTGTAGAGTCCCTCGCCTACCTCCATGCCGAACTGTTTTAACGCGAATCGTTTCCACTTGGTCGCTGCCTGAACTACCTGGGCGTTAACCGGATTCTTCTCATAATCGTTTTTGATGTAGAAATCGATTGGCGTTCGTGAGCCGTCGCGGTCAAGGTAATCATTCATGCCGCAATCTCTGTCCATAATCAATGGACTTTCCACACGAATCAGGTTGAGCTGTTTGCTCATGCCTTCCTCAATGTAGTTCTTAACCGCAGTAATAGCAATCTGCGTTTCCTTTGGATTAAGGAGGGGCGTGTAATCATCAGGAAGAACGCCTCTAAGAACGTCATAATCTCCGATACCCGGACCTGCCAGGTCTGCCGCTTTGTCTGCCATATTAATCAATCTCCCATGTAATGGATAACAATTTCAAATCGGCGCATAAAATAACATCAAATGCTTGAAATTTCAATCTTTATTTAGGTTTAAAATAAGTTGCGGGATTGACCATGAGAAGTGGCTTTAAATCACCTTAAGGCGCCCGGCATTACTTAATTTGCACCTGGTACCAATTAAACACTGTGACAACCGATACTGCAACACAGGTTAATCCTGTTTTAGTCTCTGATCTTCCTGTCAGGTATGGCATTGACTGTTTTGTCGTGTGGACAGATTTTGCTGATGGCATCTACAAAAACGTTGGCATGCCTTTCGGTAATATCACCGTTTCCGAACGTATTGTTCACAGCGGACTTAGTTATTAATTGGATGAATGGGGACGGTTACGAATCTAATTGCCAGTGTTTATCGGCGATGCAGGGTTGGGTAGCTGTTTCTATTTTTCCGCTTTTGTTGACTGATAGAGCTCAAAATTGTAACCCGGTGTCCCTTCACCGGGGCTTTGCGTGAGATAGCCACCTGTTTCCCCGGCAAAGGGATGCCGGGTTACATTTAAAATCTATAGTTTCTTAACTGCCGCTTGCGCTCGAAATATGTTTATCTTTCTGTTTGGATGTTCTGAAACAATTTCCAAGGTTCGCCTAGTATTTATGCCTAACTTTCTAGGCGAACACAAGGAAGCTGTCTCATAACCCCGATATAAACAAGATACATTGTCATTCTGAGCGCAGCGAAGAATCTATACGTTGTTGTGTTGATGATTAAACCTGACAAAATTAATCCACGCTGTCCAGAAGAGATTCTTCGCTTCGCTCAGAATGACAGAAAATGCAGGTTCTGAGACAGCTTCCAAGGTTCGCCCCTACATTAGCGCTTTTTCAACAGTTCCGGGACACAGTCGCTACGAAAATGTCCAACTTTGGCTTCAAATACCCCTATCTTCAACATTACCCCCAATTCCTCATTGAAATCCCACTTCAAATCCTGTAAAATCATACGGCTTCTGCTTTTAGCACAGTTTTGATTATCTGTGAAATGCAGGGTAACGTGATTGAGCTTTATCTTTTTACCTTTAACAACCTGGCGGATTGCATCGCTGGTCGATGTTTTGCAGAGTCTTAAAATCAATGAGCGAATATTTACGACTAACGAATAACCTTCTGGTATCACTTGGCGGGATTCCATCACCAGAGATTTTCGAGCTTAAAACCTCGGGTAATCCTGATGCTCCCCATCCTGAAATGACAGATTTAAAAGCCGGCGACAGGAAATTTGAACCGACTGAATTTGTCTTCTTTCAGGGATATTTAACAAGAACATACATTATTGGCCATATCCCGCAAGGGGATGCTCCTGCACTTCCCATTCTTTACGCGATTGTAACATCCGGAGTTCTGGCGCGAAACAATGGCCAGATGCAGCCGTTTTTTGCACCCGTAATTCGTGAGGTTGTGCTTGTCCCGGATGGCATTGATGGCGGTGATGAGATAGTGGACGCCCATATCGAATCAGGGCTTGATATTGAACGGTATTCAATATCCGATTCATATCTGGGAATACGCAACAGCGCCGCGACTCGCATTATGGATATCCTTGCGGATGTCAAGGAAAGTGTATTTTTGACCTATGCGGAATCAATCGGTGATGAGGATCACCTGATTCTTGTGGATGGGTCACTAAGGCCGTCAGAGGATATTCTTAAACATGGAAACTGGATTGGGATTTACAACAATCCGGAACTGAGTCCCATTGAGGAAGAGGCCAGCCTTGGTCTTGGCGAGGATGAAGTCGGCGCGCCGTTTAAAATCGGCGCAAACGGAAACGGTTATTTCTGGCATTTGAGAATGTACTCCGATATCAGGAAAGGTCCGAACTGGGGAATTATTAAAATCGAAAATTCACTTGTAAACAACGATGACATGGAAAGCAAGATTACAGCTATCAGTTCCGGAATACTTGCCGAGCGATACCCGATACATCCGCTTTCAGAAAAGGAGAACTGGCGATTGTATCCGTTGATTGCCACAAAGGTTTTTCTTAACATACAAACAACTGATGAAAGTTCGATTTTACGATTTTTCTAAATGTATTTGCAAATGCCCTCAGGGGATTTTAATAAATATAAGTGCCACAAAGGAAAAAACAAATTCTGAGGTATAGATTATGATAACAGAAGAGAATGCCAAGTATTTGAATCTTCTCGAAAATGTAATTGGGAAAACGGTCTCAACAAAGACATATCCATCCACAACGGCTGAGTTTCATTTCTGGATCAGCCACGATGCGAAGAATGTCGAGCTGGGAAACCTTATGGCTTGCGTGGATGAGGATGGAGTTGTCACATTTGGAATTATAGTCTCGATGCAGTCTGTCATGAACACGGACGATTTTCTAATGGACTATATTTCACATGATTTCGGCACACCTGAGGCTGAACCGCCCACAAAACCCGAGGAGGTCATGCTGGCAAAGTGCGAAACAATCGGCAACACGATTGGAAAAGTGCGTCCGGTGCATCGAAGCGATGTCTATTTCGCATCGCCTGACGGCATTGAATACTCACTGGGCATGGACCAGTACAAGGGCGAGGACAAAGGTATTCCGATTGGCGTTTTTGAAAATGGCGATGGCGAGATGACATCGCTTATCATTGACGAGTCGTTCCTTATGGGGCCTGAGGGCGCCCATTTGAACGTAAGCGGAATTTCCGGTCTTGCGACGAAAACATCCGTTGTTGAGTTCATACTGAAATCGATATTCACCTACTGCGGCGAGCAGCGAGGCCGTAAACTGGGCGTTGTGGTATTCAACGTAAAGGGCAAGGACCTTCTATATTTTGACAAGCCCAATCCGGCATTATGGGGAAATGACACTCTTGCTGTTCGAAGCCGCAAGATGTATGACATCATGGGAATCGACCCTGAGCCGTTCAGCAACGTACGAATATTCGCGCCATTCGACAGAAAAAGCGCGGCGCGAGTCAAGTCCAACAGAAAAGATGGTTTGGTTGAGCCGTTCATTTGGTCGATTGGTGAAATTCAGGACAATATCAACGTTCTGTTTGACCGCGCGGCGTGGGATGACGCTATCGAGGCGGTATGGGTTGATATCCAGGCTGTTCTGGAGAAACAGGACATTGACGATTACGAAAGTTTGATGGCATGGCTCGCGGAGGAACGTCGAGCAACATACGACCCGCGACATACAAACTGGCACGGACATCCGAAACATATTTTCTATAAAACGGTTAAGAATCTATCCGGTCTTCCCTTGTTCTATGATGGCCTTATCGCTATGGGGCAGGACAAGCCGGTTGATATTCCAATCGAACAATTGAAAAACGGCGACATTTTTATTATTGATATGCAGGGAATGAACGAGCGCGGCCAGCGGCTTATTTTCAACAAAGTCATCAGGCGCCTTGAGGAACTGCTTGAATCCAGAAAAGGTGAAACGCATCTGGATAACATAATCGTGTTCGTCGACGAGTTAAACAAATTCGCGCCGCGTGGTGATGCATTCGCCAGCTCAATTAAAACCGACCTTATTCACCTTGCTGCACGAGGCCGTTCACTTGGCGTTTCGCTGTTCGGAATCGAACAGTTCGCATCCGAGGTTGACAAGCAGATTGTTGACAACGCTGCAACCCTCATGTACGGGCGAACGGGTTACGCTGAATTGAAAGATGAAATCTACGGCTGGCTGAGTCCCGAATTGAAAGCGCGATTAAGTACGGTGCCGCGAGGTACTTTGCTCCTCAAACACGCTAAATTCACACAGCCGTTGTTCTTCACATTCCCGCTACCGGCATGTGTCCCGGGAGACCTTTATATTCCGAGTGAGGATGAGGTACTTGAGGGCGATTCGATGCAGGATGATCTCGGCGCTGAAACCGCGTTCGCGAGATCGGAAGGTCGCGAGATCGAATTTTAATAGCGGGATGAATAACCATGTAAATCTATGCACCAGGTTAAAAACCTGGTGCTTTTTTATTTGTCCTGGGGAATTGGGAAAGAGTTGAATGTGTAACCTGGCAACCACTTGCCGGAACGAAGTTCTGTTGCTGTAACAGATTATATAGGAGACGAGACTAAAGTCCGGGTAGGGGTTCCCAGGTTACGAATTTTTATGATGAAACAATCAAATCAACAATGTATATGATATCATCAAATATCAAAGAAAGTGCGTATCTTAGTCAAATCAGGGATGTTCTTCTTCCAAAGTTAATTTCTGAGAAGATAAAAATACTTGGAAATGATAGATGAAACACGAACTTATCAGTAAAAAAACACGAAATGCATTCAGAGATTGCCTTTCTAACTGGACAATTCGTGCCATTGAGAGGGTTTTTGATGAAGCGGATATAACCTGTAATACTTTTCCAGCCCCAGATAGTTTTGATGAAAGAGATAATCTTGTCAACAAGTTGTACAATACTCTAGATCTTTATAATCCGGTGGATGTTGAAAAACTCATGAAAGTATATGAGAGCATTCTTGAGCAAAGTTACCAAGAAGAAGATCGTCTTAACGAGTATTTAAAGAAAGATGGTTTTACGTATCGAGATAATAAGATCGTACCAATTACTCCTGAAACAAAGAAATTATTTGAAGCTATTTCCGAACGCCAAATTTCAGAGATTACAAGAAGAAAAATTTTTGATATTTATTTCATTGATGGAATTTCATGGGCTGGTCGTTTTGAGGAACCTGATTTCTTATCTCGTTTATATGACCACGAAAACATGGATGATATCTGGCGTCACCGTGTTCATTTTCCAGATGATTGGTCAGATGATTGGATTTTAACAGATTCACGGTTTAATCTTTCAAAATCACCAGATAATGAATTCTTGATTTTTCTCTGTGAAACAATCCATCCAGCAGTTCGCCCAGATGAAGAAGAAGTTACCAAATTATTAGAAACCTATAACGTGCATCTACGAAAAGATGGTTATGAACTCATTTCAAGAACTCAGATTTCGGGAAAGCCAGTTTTTACAGCTCATAGGCTTTTATCAATTGGTAACCCTGCTCTCAATGCAGCAAAATATTTAACAAAAAAACTAAGTGCAGAATATATTTCTCAACAAATAACACGAATGGAGGTTTCTATAGAGTCTGATCCTGAGTTAGCTATCGGTACAGCGAAAGAATTAGTAGAAACAATCTGTAAAACGATTCTTGAAGAATACGGTGAAACTCCTAAAAGTTCAAAAGTTCAGCAACTTGTTAAACAGGTTTTCAAAATATTAGACATTCTTCCTGAGAAAGTTCCAGATAAAGTAAAAGGTGCTGAATCTATCAGATTGGTTTTACAAAATCTTGGCACAGTAGCACAGCATCTTGCTGAATTAAGAAATATCTGGGGAACAGGACATGGTAAATCAGCAAAAACAAGAAATATTCCTCCACGAGTAGCTAAATTAGCAGTTGGGTCTGCATGTACACTTTGTGAATACATTTTAGAAGTTTATCAAATGAGAAAAGAAAAGAAGGAGGAAGTATAAATGCGACTATTCATCAGTTACAGCACAGGTGATCTTGAAATAGTGGAGTGGTTGATGCAGAATATAAGCAGGAGTGAAGAATGAAGGATATCAACGAAATTATTTTCTACACCACGCCGGATGGCGACAAGAAAGTCGAAATATTATTCCAGGATGAGAATTTCTGGTTGACACAGAAGGCAATTTCCGGCCTGTTTGAAGTGGAAGTTCCCGCCATCAGCAAACACCTGAAGAATATTTTTGAATCCGGTGAATTGGTAGCGGATTCAGTTATTTCCATTTTGGAAACAACTGCAAGCGATGGCAAAACCTACAAGACCAGGTACTATAACCTTGATGCCATAATCGCTGTGGGCTACCGGGTCAATAGTTATCAGGCGACACAGTTTCGTATCTGGGCAACCAATACTCTGAAGGAATTCATTATCAAGGGATTTGTTCTGGATGATGAACGTCTCAAACAGGGCAAGCATTTTGGCAAGGATTATTTCGACAATCTCATTGAACGAATTCGGGAAATCCGCGCCAGTGAACGTCGTTTTTATCAAAAAATTACTGATTTATACGCACTTGCAGCCAATTATGACAAAGATGCGCCCCTGACAAAGGAATTCTTTGCCACAGTGCAAAACAAGTTGCACTGGGCTATCGCCGGCAAGACCGCAGCTGAGATTATCTACGCCAAGACCGATGCGAGTAAAATTCACATGGGGTTGACCAACTGGAAGCAGTCGCCTGATGGCAAGATAATGAAATCAGATGTTGCCATCGCTAAAAACTATCTGAGCGAAGAGCATATCAAGGAACTTAACCGCATAGTCTCCGCTTATCTCGACCTTGCGGAGAATCGGGCCGAACGGCAGATTAAAATGAAGATGGAGGATTGGGCTAAATTCCTCCATGACTTTCTTGAGCTTTCCAATTACCCTATTCTTGAAGACAAAGGCAAGATAAGCGCTGAAACAGCTAAACTTAGGGCAGAACAGGAATACAACACATATCGCAAACGCCAGGACAAGGAAACCATTTCAGACTTTGACAGGGAGGTCAAACGAATTCTGGGTAAAAAAGAAAAAGATGATGTGTAGAGTTTCCCAAACACCAATCCTGACTCAATGTCGGTATTTTGGTTACAATAAAACTTATGAATCCAAAAATAATAGAATCAACAGTAGAAAACGTAACGCTGGAGTATTTGGCGAAACTGGGTTATGCGACCGCGTTCGCGCCGGAACACGCTCCCGATACAAGCAGTCCGGAAAGGTCATCATACAGCGATGTAATCCTTACTTACAGGTTAAGATGGGCGCTGTATCGACTGAATATGTAACCCCGCATCCCCTTGCCGACTTACACAATTGCTTACCCCTCTATAACATATAAAATAATACTTAAAACAATTTAAAAGATTGGGGTTTAGTTCAAAACACCACTCTGTGTCAGGACTTTAAATTGACTTAACTGTTCAAAATATTAACGATAAGTGAACTCTATCGTCTGGAGGTCAGTGTTATGATGAAACATTCAAGATACCTTTCTATTGTGCTTTTACTTGGAGTAGTCTTCATATTGTCCGCATGCTCAGGAGGGACGACCCCTGTTGAGCCGGACACTGAATCCCTGAACATGCCCGAATCATCCTCAGCTGCGATGGATAACCGAAATGTCATTGCGGTTTACGAAGCCGTTGTCGATCCCGATGCAGGCACATTCGAAATTACACATGCTGAACGAAGCAGCCAATATCATTTCCCGGTAAACGATAATTATCCGAATGCGCTTCAAATCACCGATTACGGCTGGACTCCTAACTTCTGGGCTGATATCAAGCTCACACATCCATATTCCCGAATGGGTATAGAGGGATGGGATCCGCGAGTAATCGGAATCATTCAAGCGTATCCGGATGTAAGTTTCAATTATCCGGTACTCGATGTCGTAGCAAACAATTCCGTTGTTCTGGAGCAGGATGGTTACACCAAACTTTTCGATTATCTTGGTTTCGACACACTCGGAAACGCGAATCCGTTCAAGGCGTATTTCAAAGATCAGCCATACCGTTGGTGGCCAAGTGCTGGTGTAATTGAGGAAACTCAGCGATGGGAAATGGATTATGTGGGTTTCGGCGGACCATTTGAATATATACTTGTGGTTGATGTCACCACCAACTATCCCAATCCTACGCAGCTGAATTCACCAGAACCGGCTGAGATTGATGCAACTGTCGAATCTGGACTTACTGCCATTGGGGGAAGCGCGGAAATCAATGCAACCCTCCTCGACTGGCAGGGACAGGCGAGTATTGGCGGTGTTCTTGTCGAAGCGCCGGATCTCTTCGTCGATACTGTCAGCCTTTCATATTCATCTCCGGGAGTAAATTCGGATGAATATCTTTACACGGGCACAATCACGAATTCACTTCTCGCTCCCGCGGGAGAATATAATATCCTGGTTGCCGCATGGGATCAGATGAGATATATTTATATGTACAATGAGTTCACAGTTACTGTCGAATAGAGATATATAAAAGGCGTTCTTCCTTTAATAAAATCAAAGCGTCAGGCTTAAATCCTGGCGCTTTTTATTTCTCTGGGGAATCGTGACCGGGACGGTCTCGTTCCCAGAGGATTACAGATTTATTCATCATTCAGTGCAACTAACTTGATTTTTAGACAAAAACTGAAGTATAGTAAGAACGTACAATAACCAACAACACGATTTAACGTAAGGATAACAATACCGTCTTCCGGAGGCACATATATGAAATTTACGGCTTTGATTACAAAAGAGGAAAAGTGGTATGTCGCTCGATGCGTGGAATTGGGTGTGGTCAGCCAGGGGAAAACAATCGAGGAAGCGCAGGTCAACCTTTTAGAGGCGGTGGAACTTTATATAGAGAGTTTCGGAACCGATGATCTTCCCGAGAGTTCAGGAGAAATCGTTTTATACCCTCTAGAGGTAACCACAAGTGGCTAAATTACCAATACTATCTGGAGATGATTTGATAAAAGCCTTAAAGAAAGGAGGTTTCCAAGCGGTTCGACAGAAAGGCAGCCATATAAGCCTCCAGAAAGGTTCCCGTAGAACAGTCGTACCGCTCCATAAAGAACTGGCAAAAGGAACTCTCATTGGAATACTCAAACAATGTGGTCTTTCTCAGGATGAACTTTTAGAACTGCTCAAGAATTGATGTACGCAAATAGTAACCCCACTTGCTAAAATAGTAATACTATGGTATGACTATAGTATGGCAGAGGTATGATTATGGGAAATTCCAGAAAAATAGCCATCAGCTTGCCAGCAGGCCTTGTCGCGGAGTTGGAACGAATTAGGAAAAAGACAGGCGAGACACGAAGCGCGGTGATTCGCAGGAGCATCGAGTCCGCTTTGAAAAGGGATGCGATGGATTCCCAGGTCAGGCGATATATTTCAGGCTACCTGAAATATCCTGAGACGGATGAGGAAAAAAATATCGTCAAGGCTGCCGCTCTCCAGACACTTGATGAGGAGCCATGGGAATGAAAAGAGGCGAGGTATGGTGGGCTGCATTGCCCGAACCCGCGGGGAAACGTCCGGTGGTGCTGCTGTCACGCGATGAGGCGTATTTGGTGAGGGAACTGGTCACAGTCGCGCCATTAACAACGCGTGCGCGGGATATTCCTGTCGAGGTAGTTCTGGATAAAAGTGATGGCGTCCCGAAAAAATGCGTCGCAAACCTCGATTTAATAACCACACTGGAAAAATCTGTTCTGGATAAGAGGATCTGCCAGCTTTCACAGGCAAAGATTCGGGAAATAGATAATGCGATTAACTTTGCCCTCTCGTTTGATAGTAGTTAGCACGTCTTATCGGAGTCAACATCGCAAATCAGCTTGATATTTTTGAAACACTTAATGATGTGCACTTTAA
>CBDURE010000114.1:0-11032 GCA_965369605.1 uncultured bacterium | reverse complement strand
CAGCGCTGAGTTTGTCTATAACATAATGAATCTTGAATCGTCTGTGAACGACCCTGTAAAGAGTGTGAAAAAACCGACTCTTGAAAAGGAAATTCGATTCGAAAATGTCTTCTTTGGCTATGATGCGGACAACAATGTTCTTCACGATGTCAGTTTCAAAATAAGCGCGGGTGAAAAAGTCGCGCTGGTTGGAGCGAGCGGCGGCGGGAAATCAACAGTAGTAAATCTCCTGTGCCGATTCTATGATCCCAACAAAGGGCGCATACTTGCGGATGGAGTCGATATTCGTGAGTTCAACCAGAAAGACTGGCGCGAATTAATCGGTCTTGTGCTGCAGGACGTTTATCTGTTTCCCGGCTCAATTGCCGACAACCTTCGCGTAATGGATCCCGATATCCCTCTGGAGCGCGTTGAAAAAGCGGCTGGAATTGTACGGGCGGATGAATTCATTCGTAAAATGCGTGAGGGCTACAAGAGTGAACTTGCTGAACGCGGCGCAAACCTGTCAGTAGGTGAGCGGCAACTATTAAGCTTCGCGCGCGCGTTATCATTCGATCCGCCGTTGTTGATCCTTGATGAGGCAACCAGTTCAGTTGACCCATATACGGAGCGACTGATTCAGGAAGGAATCGATAAACTGCTCAAGGGAAGAACATCCCTTGTCGTGGCACACAGATTATCCACCATTCTCAATTCAGACAGGATAATCGTTGTGGATGGCGGACGTGTGGTCGAGAAGGGAACTCACGAGGAACTTCTCAAAAAAGGCGGATTATACAAGCATCTGTATGAATTGCAGTTTTCATCCTCCATTATTGATGAGGGAGGTGAAGCATGAAAAATAACGATAAAAAGAAAATAACATTCAAAGATGAATGGGCATATAACAAAAGCCGGATTATTTGGGTTTTCAAACGCTGGAGACGCCATTCTGTCTGGTTGGTTGTGCTGTTATTCATGACAATGATTTCAACACTGGGCGCATTGGCGTATCCGTTTTTGTTTGGCAATATTGTAAATCTGTTAAAAGGTGACAAACAAAATATCACAATCGAAAATGATTATGCCTATGTTGTTGACGGCAAAGAGGGATTCTTTGTTTTTGACGTTAAGGATAAAGAGAATCCAACAAAACTTGATTCAATTAAATTCAGAAAAGGAATGCTGGGTTTTACAAAGAAAGCTAATGATGTCGCAGTGAGTGATGGATACGCTTTTATCGCTTTGGGTGATTCAGGACTGCACGTAGTTGATATAAGTATTCCTGACAATATTAAGAAAGTTGCTGAGTTGCAAATTGATATTGAAAACTCAAAATTACTGTTTTGGACTAACAGGAATCGTGCAGATGTTAAATCGATTGAAATTTCTGGAACCACCGCATATTTATCATGTGGAAAAAGTGGCGTTTATGTAATTGATATCTCAAATCCAATTAATCCGCAGATAATCGGGTCATTTAACACACCAGGTACTGCCCAATCGTTGTGCATAGAAGGTGGATTTGCATATGTTGCAGATGGAGAGAAAGGTCTTCAGATAACTGATATTTCAAATGCTTCAAATCCCGAAATCATTGGGAGTCTGCAAATATCAGGCAAGGTTTTAGGAGTTGATATTGAAGGTGATAATGCATATCTTGCAACTCGCGATGGCTACCTTCGAGTAATTGATATCAGCATTCCAACGGATCCGATATTTAGGAATATCATTCTTACCTCCTATCAGTCAAACAGCGTTGATGTGGAAAATGGAATCGTTTATGCCACCAATGGCGATGCTGGTGTGAAGATATATGACTTCAACCAACTTGGTGACGATTTTATCATCGAAGTATCTGAACCATTGACCAGTCCGATGATAGGTGAAATCAAAACGCCAGGATATGCAACAATTCTGGAGATTTCAAAAGACACTGTTTATCTGCTTTCGGGATTTTCCGGGCTTTATGCTATAGACGTTAAAGATAAAACTAATCCTGTAATTAGTGGGAATATCACGTGGCGAAATCTTGTACTTCAAGTGTTGATACTGGCTTTTGCTCTTGTCGGAGTATTGCGCGTACTGGCTGCATTCTACCCAAGTTTCCGCGCGATGATAAACCTGAAAATTGATATGGATGTACGCAACAATGCGTTTGCGCATATCCTGCGTAAATCGCATCGCTATTTCCTCCGATTCAGAACCGGCGACCTTGTTATGCGCCTCACAGACGATATCTACGACTACCCTAAAATCGCCTGGTTCTGCTGCAGCGGTATTTTCAGAGCGTTTGAGTCAGCATCGAAAGTGATTTTTTGTCTGGCGTATATGTTTACGCAAAATACGATTCTCACAATAATCGCTTTCATGCCGCTTCCTTTCATGCTGGTTGTGTTCGGACGTTATCAGCGTTCTCTGCGCGATTCCTATTTCGATGTCAGGCAGGCTGCCAGTGAAACCAACAACTCGCTTGAGTCATGCTTCAGCGGAATTAGAATCCTGAAAGCCTACAATGGCGAGGAAAATCAGGCAAAACTTTTTGATGAAGTTCTTGAAGACAGATTCAAAAAGGAAATGAAAGTAGTATATCTCTGGACATTCATCTGGCATCTTTATCCTGCAATCAATATGATTGGACAGGTAATCGTGCTTGGAATGGGCAGCTGGATGATATTCCAGGAACAATTCCAGGTCGGCACGATGTACATGTTCTACGTTTATATGGACATGCTCCTTCACCCGCTTCTGGATATTCCAAACCTGTTCACGACCAGCCGTGATGCTTTCGCCTGCATAGACAGGCAGATCGAACTTCACGAATTCGACAAAAAGAACGATGAGCATCCCGATATCGGTGGAGAGGATATAGAGAGGATTAAGGAAATTGAATTCAATAATGTTCATTTTGCTTATGAGAAATTACTTTCTGATGAAAAGGAAGAAGTTTTAAGCACAGCTGAAAAGCTGCAAAAAACCCGCATGCAGGCGATGGAGGGCATTATCGAAGTCGATGGCGAAATGATTCCCGTTCTTCGTGATATAAACATGAAAATTGAAAAGGGAACCAAAATCGCAATTATCGGATCGGTCGGTTCAGGCAAGACTACGCTTATTAAGCTTGTCACCAGAATTCTGAAACCAACTGAAGGTCAGATAACGATAAATGGGAAGCCTGTTGAGGATTATGATATCCGCAAGTTGAGAAGCCTTATCGGGTATGTTCCTCAGGAAGTTGTTCTGTTCAGCGATTCAATATCGGATAACATAAGTTTCGGTCGCGATATCGATGAAAAAGATGTCCTACGAGTTCTGGAACTGGCACAGGTTAAAGATGAAGTCTTAGAGTTCGAGAATTCACTTGATACTGTTCTTGGCCAGCGTGGTCAAACAGTAAGTGGCGGACAAAAACAAAGGTTGGCAATCGCGAGAGCGTTGGCAGGCAAACCTGATCTGCTGATTCTGGACGACTGCACAGCCGCCCTGGATGCCGAGAACGAAGAGAAATTCTGGGATGACATGAAAAAATTCTATCCTGAAACGACCTGTGTGATTGTCACCCACAGAATTTCAACCGCCCAGCGC
Organism: uncultured bacterium; assembly: GCA_965369605.1. Taxonomy (GTDB): domain Bacteria; phylum JAJVIF01; class JAJVIF01; order JAGGVT01; family JAGGVT01; genus JAGGVT01. Next base: position 7,468 of record CBDURE010000114.1, on the reverse strand, counting down.
GCTGATATCATTTACGTAATCGAGAACGGTACAATCTCACACTCAGGCACTCACGCTGAATTGCTGAGAGACAGCGATCTATACAGGGCTTACCAGACAGAAGAACCTGTTTTTGAGAACTAGAACCACGCTTTATAGAATGTCGAAAAAGGTTGTTTTTATATATCATCCCCCCCTTAATCCCCCCGTGAGCGGGGGGGAGATTTTTTTGCATTTGTAAACAATGATATCTGATCTATATACTTGCGAAGGGGAGAAAGAACATTCTCCCTCCCCGCTCGCGGGGAGGGCTGGGGTGGGGGTTTCTTGTTTGGCGATACCTTTCCCGACTGGCTCTTTAGCGTGGTGGTACACAAAAACCATTTATTGAAATACCATAATGTATAATCATTGTGCGATAATAAAGAATGATGGTGGAATAAACCAATGAATCTGCGTGAAGCACTTAAAGACCGCATTATTCTCAAGGATGGCTCAATCGGGACAAGCCTATCGATAACAGATGCTGGAAAAAAGATTCCTTTCTATGAACTCCTGAACATCGAATCACCGCAAACAGTCCTTGAACTTCACAAAAACTACCTATCTGTTTCAGCTGATATTATCACCACAAATTCCTTCTCCGCTCATCCATATTCATTAAGTGAATGGGGATTCGAGGACAAAGCGTTTGAAATAAATTTCGAAGCGGCGAAACTGGCACGCAACGCTGTGGATGAATCAAAACGAATCGCTTGGGTAGCGGGTTCAATAGGCCCTACCGCCGCCAGCCTCACTCTGCTAAAGGGAAATATTGATTTCGATAAATTAAAGGATGGCTACAAGCTGCAGGCTAAAGCGCTTATAGAGGGTGGAGCGGATTTCCTCCTGATTGAAACCATTCACGACCCACTTAACGCCAAAGCTGCATGGATTGCAATACTCGAACTGATCGATGGCGGCTATAAAACCGATATCGCGCTTTCCATGACTGTCGAACTAACCGGAGTTTCGCTCGCAGGACAGTCAATAGCATCGTTTGTCGTTTCCACAAAACATCTAAATCCTCTCTACCTTGGACTAAACTGCTCACTCGGGCCGCAGAGCCTTTTCAATCCTCTAAGCGAACTGGGAGAAAAAAGCCCGTTTCCTGTCGCGCTTGTGCCAAACGCCGGACTTCCCGATGAAAAGGGAAATTACACTCTTACACCTGAAATATTCGCAAGCCAGATGCAAGTATTCCTTGAAAAACAGCAGCTGAATATTATTGGTGGATGTTGCGGAACGACGTATGAACATATTGAAATACTCGCTGGCATGATAAACGATTTTAAACCTCGTGAATCGCGTGGCGAAGTGACGGGAATGATTGCGGGGCTTGATGCAGTTTCACTTAAACAGGAACCCGCCCCGATGCTCGTTGGCGAGCGCGCTAACACACTCGGAAGTAAAATATTCAAAAAGCATGTGTCAGCGGGGAAAGCTGATAAAATTATCGACGTTCTACGAAATCAATCCCTAAGCGGCGCGCATGCTCTCGATATCTGCTTTGCTTCAATTGACCAGGATGAGATTAAGCTTTGGCAGACATACGCGCCAAAATTTGCAGGTCTAATCAAGCAACCAGTATTTATCGACTCTACACGATCTGACGTTATTGAAACCGCGCTAAAACTGATTCCAGGAAAACCTGTAATAAATTCAGTCAATCTTGAAGATGGCGGTAAATATATAAGTGAAATTGCAAAGCTGCTGCGATTTAATCCGCTAGCTGTTGTAGCCGGATTGATAGATGAAAACGGAATGGCTCGCACTCTCGATGAAAAACTTTCAATTGCCGAAAAACTCTTCAAATTACTTATCGATAAAGGATTCAATCCCGATGAAATAATCCTTGACCCGCTTGTATTCCCCCTTACAGCTGATATTCATCCGTACGAGAGCATTCGCGCGATTACTGAATTAAAAACTAAATATCCGCAATCGCCAACAATTCTGGGAATCTCAAACGTATCATTCGGGCTTCCCGGGAAAACACGTTCGATTCTTAATTCCGTTTACCTTCAACTCGCGCTTGATGCCGGACTCGATATCGCTATCATCAACGTGAACGACCTGGCTCGCCAGGGAACGATAAACGAGGATGACTATAATCTGGCAGTTAAGATTCTCAAGGAATTCGATACAAACTCGCTTCATGAACTGGTTGAAAAATATCGCGGCGTGAAAGTTGAATCGCCTGTTGATAGCCTTGATAAACTCACTTTGGATGAACGGCTTAAAACGCGAATTATAACAGGGATTCGAGACGGCATTGATTCCGATATAAACTCCCTGCTTGAAACGAAAGAACCAATTGATATTATCAATGAGCTGCTCATGGCGGGCATGGATAGAGTAGGGGAGATGTTCAGCGACGGCAGGATGATTATTTCCGAGGTGCTTTTGAGCGCGGAGGTTTTCAAATCCGCGATGATTATCCTTGTTCCAAAAATCAAAAAGGAATCGCTTCCCAAGGCGGGTAAAGTAATTCTCGCGACTGTTAAAGGCGATGTCCACGACATCGGGCGCAATCTGGTTGGAATGATTCTTGAATCACACGGATTCGAGATTGTCGATTTGGGAACCAAAGTTTCACCGGAAGTTATCATTGAAGCGGTTAAGAGAGAGAAACCGGTAGCTGTCGGTTTGTCAGGATTGCTCATACGCTCAGCATACATCATGCGCGAAACCGCCGAGGCGCTAACTCATGCGCACATCGATATTCCAATTGTAGTAGGCGGCGCCGCTCTAACACGGGAATTTACAGCTGCTGAAATAGCTCCGGCATACCCGATGGGAAGTGTCAGATATGCCAATAACGCCATGGATGCTCTCAGCATTTTCAAGGATATAGCAAGCGGGATAATATCAACTGAAAAAGCAGGTGAAACAAAAAAAGCGCAACCAAAGGAAATTACAAAATCATATCTTGTTGAGGAACCCGTAACTCCACCGCAAGTGCCGGATTACATCACGCATGTTATTAATCCCAAAATGGATGATCTTCTTCCCCTTATAAATTGGAAAATGCTAATCCACAAATTCATGGGTGCGAAACTTGTTAAAAAAGATGAATCCAGAGCTCAGCTTGAGAAAGCTCTTAAAAAGATAATAAGCAGAGATATTCTAAAACCTGCGGGTATCTTCAGATTCGTTAATGCCATTTCACAGGATGACAACATAATTCTCTCATTACCAACTGAATCAGAGATAGCAAAAATCCCGTTTACACGTTCAAGGGATGGCATCTGCGCATCAGACTGGATTATTAGCGGCTCAAACATATCCGACTCCGTCGCGATATTCGTTGTAACATCCGGGAATATTAAAGAAGCTGCGAAAGAAGCCAGATTGGAAAACGATTTGTTCTTCGCTTATGCAATAGAGGCGTTTTCACTGGCGATTGTCGAAGCTGCGGCTGAATACACTCACGATATTATCCGCACACTCTGGGGCCTGGATGATAATACAAGGGGCGTACGCCTGTCGCCGGGATATTCCTGCTGCCCTGATTTAAATATTCAGAAAGAGATATTTAATTTGCTGAAACCGGAATCGATAAATATACGGCTTACTGATGAAATGATGATGGAACCTGAGGCTTCAATTTCAGCGGTTGTATTTCACCATCCAGACGGGAGACATTATTAATGCATATACTGAAGGAACTTGCCTATAAAAGAATCATTGTTGGCGATGGCGCGACTGGAACTGTACTTCACAATAGACTCCCAAAAGGCGTATCACTTGACCTTGCGATTATCGAACATCCTGATGAACTTCTAAAACTGTATGTTGAATACATTAAAGCCGGCGCGATGGTCATCCAGACTCACACGTTCGGAACATCAAAATCGAAACTTGAACGGAAAAACGCACTCGACATGTTCGAGGAACTTAACAGCAAGGCGGTTAAAATCGCGCGTGAGGCAAGGGATGTTGCCGGAAGCGATGTTTTTATCGCCGGTTCAATAGGTCCCTCATTCAGGATTTCAGATAAAGAATACAAAAAAAAGTATGAAATATATGCCGATCAGGCTCTTATTCTCGAGGAGCGCGGATGCGACTTTTTCATGCTCGAAACTTTTTCGTCAATAGATAAACTGTCATACGCGATTCATGAAATCAGGAAAGTATCATCCCTGCCAATTGCGGCTCAATTAACTATTTCGGATGAGTGGTCGCCAACGGCTGAGGGGTCTCGACGATACATACTGGATGATCTTCTGGAACTGCCTGTATTGTTCGTCGGAATAAACTGCGGAGCGGGTCCGGATGAATATCTGGAAATCCTGGAGGAGTGGGGGTCTGTCGATGAACATTACATAGTCGTTCAGCCAAACGCCGGAGTGCCTTCCCACAAGGATGGTCGTTTTATTTATCCCGCAGCTTCACCGGAGTACTTCGAATATTTCGCAAAACTGGCGGCAAGCCACGGTGTAAAGTACATCGGTGGATGCTGCGGAACAACTCCAGAACATATAAAGGCGATAGCGAAAGCGGTTAAGAATATCTCCCCAAAGGAATCCAAACGGGTTATCGAGGTTGTACCACCGATTGAGAAAGAGGAAGAGGTTGTACATGTTGAATCCGGATTTCTGGATATGATTGAGAGCGGCGAATTTACCGTTATCGTTCAACTCGACCCGCCAAAAGGAACAAATGTCCAAAACCTGCTTGAATTGTCACGACAGATAAAAGCGAATCCCAAAATATGCGCGGTTGATATTAATGCGAATCCTCTTGGACGGTTACATTTCGATGCCCTCTGGCTTGCAGGTATTATCGAGCAGGAGGTTGGAATCGATACAATTCCCCATATTACTCCTCGCGACGCGTCCCTGATGGGGCTTGAATCGCAATTATTGGGAGCATGGCATTCTGGAGTAAAGAACCTGCTGATTATCACCGGCGACCCGTCACAGAAAGGAGATTATCCCGGCGCATCAGATGTTTACCAAACGGACAGTGTGGGTCTGGTTAAAACAATCAACCGCTTAAACCACGCGAAAGACTGGGGCGGAAACAGAGTAGGCGACCCGCCGTCGTTTGTATTAGGTGTTGCCATAAACCCGGGAGCTGATGACAGAACAAGGGAAATAGAAAAATTCAAGCAGAAAATAGATGCCGGTGCGAAATTCGCGATGTCTCAGGTGTTTTTCTCATGGGATGTCTGGGAATCATTCTGGACTGACTATGGCGAGGAATCACCAATTCCTGTACTGGTCGGAATATGGCCTCTCACCAGCCTAAGGCTTGCGATGCGAATCCACAACGAGATTCCGGGAATCAATATTCACGATTCAATCTTAAAAATACTTGAGAATGCCGGTTCATCCGCGCGTGAGGCGGGATGGGAGATGGCAAAAGAGCTCTACAATCAATCCCCAAAATACGCCAGCGGTGTTTATCTAATCGCGCCGTATAAAAGAGGGGAATCTATCCTCCACCTTATCGATTGAAAATGTCGAATTAACCATAGCTCATTGCGATGATGTCTCGGGGCTGTTGAAAAAGAGATAGGTTTTTACGTAACCCGAAATGCCTTTATAAAAAAGAGTGAATCAATTCTACTATGTTCGCAGGCATTCCGGGGAGGTGGCTATTTACGCAGGACCCCGGCATGCCTGCGAGAATTGTCCGGGTTGATTCACATTTTCATATAAAGGCATGACCGGGTTACCTGGAAAATAGGGTATTTAAACAGCACCGAGACATCAGAGCTACGAGAAATTTCTAGCATAGCGCTGATTGAAGAAAGTCTCTTTTAACTCACGATACCGAAGTGCTATAATCCGTTCGTGACGATTGATAAAAAAACAAATACAATCGCTCGAATCAACGACTGGCTTTTAGAAAAACTAGTCAACGTTGCAGTATTTATTTATCGCATATTCAGAAGGAAAAAACCAATGGTAGAACAAAATCCATCAGGCAATGGCAAGAAGGAACAGGCTGCATCCGGGCAGGTACGAAAGGGCAAGATTACAATGTCGCCAACATCCCATGAGGTAAGGTTCGCCGATTTTGCCCAGATAGTGCTTACTCCCACGCACGGCATAATCAAATTCGGGCTTCATCAGGCGGGATCGGATGACTTTGTGGTTCATACCCAGATAGCCATGCCTCCGCAGGCACTAACAGGATTCGCTGAGGGGTTGAAACAACAGATAGAGAAAATCAAGGAACAGCAGAAAAAGCAAAAAGAGAATCCTCCTGAATTTCAGGAATGAGACGAACTCTTGCCTTGAATTGTCAATCTGCTATAATTTGAATAGGAATCCGGTGTAAGTCGGATAATTAATATTATTTATTATTATATCAGGAGATAAATAATGATGTTTTCACGTTATATCCTTCTCGCAACTGTGATTATGCTTATTTCACAGTTGACAGCGTGTTCCACGCTTTCAAATATCAAAACCTCAGTATCAGGCACAGTGTATAACAATGGTCGCCCGATGATGGGGCAGATACAGGTTCTTGACCCAAAAACAAATGGGTCATTGAAAACCGAACCGGTTAATAATCAGGGACATTTCATTATTACGGATGTTCCCTCAGGTGAGTGGATCCTTGCATTTCTTGGACCATCCAGTGCGCCACTGGGCGAATTAAAATATGTAAAAGTGTCTATGGGCCGTCCGGTAACAGATATCGCTTTTGAAATACGGGATGTTGACCCGCTTGTGCAGGCACTACGGGAAAGACTCGCTACAGAGAAAGCTGAAGGAACTGAAGAAACTGAAGAAACTGAAGAAAAGGGAGAATAATCCGGTTTCCCTAAATCCAAATTCGAGAATTCAAATTCGAGAATTCAAATTCATGAAATAATCGCCGGTCTGACTGGCGTTTTTTTTATGTTAAAATGCGTGCAATGAAAAACAGATATTCAGAACAAGGTGAATGATATGAAATATAGAACATTAAAACTAACACTTGCTGTAATCCTGGCATTGCTTTTTATGGTTTCATGCGCTAAAGCGACAAAAGGCGCTGTATCAGGAGTTGTACTAAAGGATGGCAAACCGGCATCTGGCACAATCAGAATACTTGACCCTTCAAATTTAACTCCAATCGCGGAAAATAAAATCTATAAGGATGGCAAGTTCTTCATAAAGGATGTTCCTAATGGTGAATGGCTGATTGCCCTTACCGGAAGAACAGGCGGAGTAATCGGAAATTATTATTATGTAAGAGTTCGTGGTATAGGAATGACACCCGATCTGGAATTCGATGTTATGGTTGAAGACCCCAAAGCGCAGGAATTGATTGACAAAGCAAGTGGAAGTGAGGATTCAGAGGAGCAGCAGGAGTAATATCAGAACTTGCTGAAATAGCACAGCGATTTAGATGTTGTCAGGAAAGCCATTTTTGTCTCAATCTGGATTGTTGGTTTAATCTGGATTGTTGGTTTAATCTGGATTGTTGGTTTTAATAACTCTTC
>CBDURE010000113.1:0-11065 GCA_965369605.1 uncultured bacterium | reverse complement strand
ACAAAAAGACGTGATGTGTGGGCGGCACCCGATCTGGTCTATGGTTTCAACCAGTTTTAATTTACACCATGCTTTACCATGGTGTTATTGTTTTTGGTTTTTAACCTACTAACCTGCTAACCTACTAACTTACTAACCTGCTAACCATTTATTTTACTCTCTGAATAATTAGCTATCTTAAATATTATCGCATCTAAACTATATTTAGTCAACTCCTTTGCCTTGTTACATTTCAGCCTGACGAGTAATATATCCGATGGTGATAATTAATGAGTGGCAATGTCATTTCAAATAACCTTGAAATCTCGCGTCGGAAAATTGATGATGCCCGAAAGGTCTCCGGTGTCGGGGATGTTGTTATCGTTGGAATAACAAAAACCCGCGACGCCAGGCAGGTGGTTGACCTTATTGAGGCAGGATGCAGCGTTATCGGCGAGAATCGAGTTCAGGAATGGGAGGAAAAATATCCGCTTGTTCTGGATGAGATGAATGCAAGAGGCATTAACAGCGGATTTACAAGCCATCTGGTAGGGCATCTTCAGTCAAATAAAGCAAAACGAGCTGTGGAGGATTTCGATTTCATCGAGTCGCTGGATTCAATTAAACTGGCACAAAGGATTTCAAGAATTATAGAAGAAAGCGACAGGAATCCGCTTCAGTGCCTTATTCAGGTTAAACTCGGTGAAGAGGAGACAAAATCAGGAATCGGCAAGGCGGAACTTCTGCGGGATTTCGAGCAGTTCATTGGGTTGAAATCCATTCGAATAAGCGGATTGATGCTTATCGCTCCCTTATGGGCCATGGGCGAGGAGGCGCGTCCATACTATAATGAGATGCACGAGTTTTTCCAAAGTTTGAAAAAACAGGAGGATTCGCGTTTCGAGATGAAATATCTGTCGATGGGAATGAGCGCCGATTTTGATGTCGCTGTCGAGGAGGGCGCTAACATGGTTCGCATCGGTCGTGCGCTATTTGAGGGATTTGATAATCTATAATTGAAAACAATAAGCAAATATTCAACGGTTTTTGAAATACTCGGATTCATTCTTGCCGGATGGGCATGCGTACGCCTGGGGATTCATGTGTTTCATTATCTGGGTTACCCGCTCGCGCTTGATGACGGCGAGGGGCATGTGCTGAATCAGGCGATTCTGATAGCGTCAGGGCAACTCCCCTATCTTCCAATCAGTTCACCGCCGTTCATTGTCACAAACTACCCGCCGCTTTATGCGGCTATCGCTGCATCCACGTTCGGATTCCTCGACCAGGTGCGAGTAATGAGCGATATTACTGTCTTTCCCGGACTGATTGTAACCCGGTTGATATCCGTTCTCTCAGGACTCGGGATTGCATTTTTAATCTACAAAACATCAATCAAGTCAAACGCCAGTTCAGACAGTGCGGCTATTTCAAGTTTGCTTTTTCTCGCGATGCCGATTGTTTATTTCTGGTTTTCAATCGGGAAGCCGGACATGCTCGCGATATTCCTCGGGCTATTCGGATTGTATCTGGGCATTGCCTATTATGAAAAGGGAAATCGGATTTTCCTGTCGCTGATTCCGCTTGTCCTGGCGGTTTTCACAAAACAGAATGAAATCGCGCCGTTTCTTGCCATCGCGCTTTTCCTTCTAATAAAGAAAGACAAACGGCTGATAGCTTTCATCGCGATATACGCGGCGTTTATCCTGCTGATAACGGTAGTTTTGCAGATAGCATCAGGCGGCGAATATCTAAGCCACATTGTTACATACACAAAAACCCAGTTTTATGCCAATCGCCTTTACTCAACATGGTCGTTTTTCTTTCTTAACGCATCACTGCTTCTTGCTGTCGCTTTCTTTACGACAATACGAGCTCTCATCAAGCGTGAATTCAACATGGCGATTTTCTATTTCGTATTCGCGTTTCTTGTCAGTTTGACATCGGGGAAAGTCGGCAGCGACATGAATTATTTCCTTGAGACAATAATCGCGGCGCATATTATTCTCGCGATTTTCATCAAGGATGGCTACAGGCGAAATCTCGTTTATTCAGCGAGACTCATCGCGGCGGGACTGGTTTTTCTTGTCGCGCTTGATTACGCTTTCCTGCATGACAACCGACAGTATTCATACCAGCCGAACAATGATGACAGGCAGTACGGAGCGATTCTTGTAAGCATGATTAAAGAGCAGAAGGGGCCAATTCTCTGCGAGGATGAGGCAATGGCGGCGGTGTGCGGAAAAGAGGTTCTGTTTAATCCTTTCATCATGTCGGAATTAGCCAAGGAGGGAATCTGGGATCAGACTGATTTTGTCAATTCGATTAAAGACAAAAAATATGATCTTCTGATTTTACGGTTTAGGGTAACCGACCCAAATCACGAGGATAAGCCCGGACTCGGCGGCTATGCCGGATGGGATAGATGGACAGAGGAAATGGAGGTTGCCATAAGGGAAAATTACCGAAATTACGCCACTGTTCCGCTGCGGCGCCAGTGGTATGTTTACTATCCGCTGCGTCCTGAGATAATCGAGAAGCTTGGAGATTTCAGGGAGTAACCGATTTTTTGATTTTCATGTCGATTTATTACCTTGCATACATTCAATCTGACGCTTAAACTTGTTGGTTTGATTTGAATATTTTCCCGGAAAGGAATTCCTTATGGATTTACTCAAGGAAATAACGGACTGGAAAAGCATACGGAAATATCTCGACAAACCAGTCGAGGATGAAAAGATAACGCAATGCCTTCACGCGGCGCGCCGTGCGCCGTCGTGGGAGAATTACCAACCGTGGCATTTCATTGTTATAACCGACACTGAGATTAAATCCCTTCTGACTGAACTGTCAGGCGGGCAGAAGTTAATTCAAAAGGCTCCGGTTGTAATTCTGGTCGCATCTGAAATGAGTTGCTTTTCTGAAGATAATGCCAGAAAACAACTTCTTGAACTAATCGAATCGATATCCGGGAAACCGGCGAATGAGGATTTTGTCAACAAGGCATTCATCGACAGGCCGTTAATGACACCATCCAAACTGGGGGATGAAATAGTTTTCGCAAGAGCGCTTGAGCAGTTAAGCTATGCTATTTCGTTTATGATTCTTCAGGCGTCGCATGTTGGGCTTGGCACCTGTGTTATCGGGGCGTTTGGAAATAAAGCAACGAAACAAATGCCTGAAATGTACGATAAACTTATCGGAGAATTGAATCTGCCGGATGATATTCTCCCTCTCGTTCTCGTGACAATGGGTTATCCTGATGAGAATCCAAAATCACGCCCGAGGAAGGATTTTAATCAAATCTGTCATAGGGAAAAGTTCGCAAATCCCTGGTCGTAAAAAGGTCGAAAAAAAATTGCAATTATTTAGAAATGAATCCACGAGTCTTGTAAGAGCATTCCAATACATACGCAACAGAGGCGGTGAGGCTGATGTCGCCCCCTTGATGCGTAAAGCTCTGAACCTGAAAGGCAGGCCTCCAAAACACATCGATGAAATCGCACGGGATGTTTTCTCCGCCAATCGTGATTTTTTTGAGGCGGAAGAAGGTGTCTGGTCATATAAATTTCCAGCGCTGTTTGACGATTCATTTAAAAAACAGCACTATGTCGCTGTGGACATTGAGGCAACAGGCGGCAAGCCTCCTCAAGAGAAGATGGTTGAAATAGGCGCTGCGAAATACAGGAACTCAAAGGAAACCGTAGAGTTTTCATTCCTGATTAATCCTGAAAAACCGATTCAACCATTTGTCGCGAAAATGACCGGGCTTGATGATAAGCTTCTAAGCAAGGCTCATTCGATAGAATGGGTCATGGAAAAGTTCATTAAATTTATCAAAGATGAAGTCCTTATCATGCATGACCCTTTTCCTGATATGTCATTCATAGATGACGCGTCGCTTCGATGTTTCGGCGGTGTCCTGATTAATCCCATAATTGACACGCTGAGCCTGGCAAAAAGAAAACTCGGACTGCACGCCGGATTGAATTTAGGCAGAATCGCGACTCGGTTGAACATAATCCAGGATGACCAGCATCGCGCGCTTGCTGACGCTCGCACCACTGCAAGCGCGTATTTCATAATGCGTGAAATGGAAGATTTGCCGGACGAAGAGGAGAAGGAGGAGGAAGAAAATTCATGACACATTATGACGGTGTTTTCATCGGGGGCGGACCCGGTGGATATGAAGCCGCCTTATATGCTCAACGGCTTGGAAAAAAAACTCTTATTCTGGAAAAATACCAATTGGGCGGAACCTGCCTTCACTCAGGTTGTATTCCAACAAAAACACTTCTGGCATCATCCAAACGGTTTCTTCGATCACAGCACCGCGATAAATACGGGCTTCCTCGAGTAGGACATCAGGATGTTGACTGGACAGTTATAAGCGGTCGCCGGGTGAAGGTTATCGATGACAACACTCGCGGACTTGAAAAAATGATGGAACTTAAAGGAGTAGATGTCGATTATGGAATAGCATCTTTCCTCGATGATAAAAACATTCGAGTTACGCGCGATGATGGAAAAACCACGGATGTCTCAGGCGACAATATTTTCATCGCGACTGGCAGCAAGCCGGTGCCTGTCCCGGGTGTTCAGTGGCTAGATGATTTGGTCATTCCCGGCGAACACTGCCTTTCATGGCATACATTGCCAAAATCGATTCTGATTGTCGGCGCCGGAGTTATGGGATGCGAGTTCGCTTGTGTATTCGCGCCGTTTGGCGTAAAGGTGCATATCGTTGAAATTCTCGATGATGTCCTGCCTACGGAGGATATCGAGGTTTCAAAAACACTCAGGCGTGAATTGAAAAAGCTTGGTGTCTCTTTATATCTAGGCAGGAAAATTGAAAACTATGCGCAACAGAATGGGCAAATTTCAATAAGCATCGAAGGCAACAAGCAAATCGTTGTGGACAAAGTGCTTGTCTGTGCCGGACGTAAAGCCATTCTGGATAATCTTGAGATCGAAAACTCCGGTGTTAAAGTTGAACCGCACGGCAGCATCGAAGTTGATATCCATCAAAAAACAAACGTTAATAATATATATTCATGTGGCGACGTTACAGGCCCTCCACTTCTGGCACATGCGGCGTCATACGAGGGAAAAGTCGCTGTTCAAAACGCTTTTGGCAATGCTGTTGACAGAAACCTTCACGCGATACCTGCCGGCATTTTCACAATACCGGAGGTTGGCAGAGTCGGCATGACTGAACAGCAATGCATTGCAAAGGGAATTGAATACCGTACCGGACTGGGGCACATGCGCCAGGTCGGCAGGTCGCACGCTGAGGGGGATACAGCCGGATTCGCCAAGATAATCGTTGACTCAAAAGATAAAATCATCGGTGGGCACATTGTCGGCAAGCAGGCTGGTGAGATAATTCATGTACTAGCGCTGGCGTTGTCACTTGGAATCACTGCGGTTGAATTCGAGGAGCGCATGATATTTTCCCATCCAACACTCTCGGAAGTTATCTGGGAGGCGTTGAAGGAATTGAACGTGTAAAGAAAAACCCCGGAGTTCAACCGGGGTTTATACATCGATTTCATGATTTCAAATCGCATAGAGTTAAGACCCTCTGCTATTATTCAATGCTATTTCCGACGTTTCTTCTTATCCTTCTTATCTTTCCCGCCTTTTTTGCCTTTCTTATTCTTCTTATCCTTCTTGTTGAATTTCCGTGGCTCCTCATCAAGAAGATTTCGTAGTTCCCGTTTGACCTCAGGTGGAAGATTCCTTATGAAATCCCTAACTCGTTCCGGGTTTTCCCTCATGAAATGCAACATCATTCGAGGCATTTCCCGCTCAAAATCCCTGCGCATGAATTGATCATGCTTTTTCATTCCGTCACGATCACGCATTCCGTAATGTTCACGCATCATTGGGGAGTGTTCCTTCATGCCTCTGTCATACCCCATTCCATGCCTGTCCATCATCCTGGGATGTTTCATCCTGGGATGTTCCATCTTGGGATGTTCCATCTTGGGATGGTGTTCATCTCGATTCATCCTCTCGCGTCCCAGACGCATTCGCGACATCTCACCACGATCTCGCATCATGCTGCGTTCATCGTGCCTGAAACGTTGTGAATCGCCTCTCTCTTTCATGCCTTTGGCATACCCAGCCATTTTCTGCTTCAGCAATTTCTCAATTGTAGCTTTGCGATCTTCAGGAGACATCTTCTCAAGTTTCTCTCTGAGTTCAGGATTTTTCACAATGACTTTCCTGACCTCATCGCCCTTGTGCTTCATGGCTTTATCAGCCATGAAATCGCGTTTTCTATCAGGTGATGCCATCGAGAATTTCTTTCTCTGCTCAGGAGCCATCTTCTTGTGATACTCATACTCTTTACGCCTCTGTTCAAATCCACGAACATCGCCGCGTTTTGATTTCTTCATATTGCTTTGAATATGATATTTCAAACCGCGTTCAAGGATTTCAGGTTTTTCCTCCTGAGAAGCGTTATCGTATTTTTCCTTGAACTTCTTGTTCCTGCACAGCCGTTTCGCAATCATTGGAGCTTTGCGCTCGACAAGGCGCTCAATCATCCAATTGGTTCTGCGATTTTGGGGAATGTCTTTCAGCTGCTTTCGAACCTCCCAGGGAAGCTGCATCAACAATCCTTCCTCGACAGGATTCAAGCCAAGCCCTCCGTGATACTTCTTCATCTTGATAAGTCTTCGATTAGCCGCTTTTTGCTTATCGCGTTGGGATTGCTTTTTCTCAGCAGCTTCTTTTGAAATCTCGCTCGCTGGTTTCTTGCCAAGCGTATTTGTTGACTTTGCGGACGCAATCATGGTTGAGCCATCATCCCTGGACTCATCCGCTCCCGCCAGCTGGGACATCGTTAGAATGCCCAGAAACAGCATTACTGATAACATAATGGAAAGGTACCTTTTCATTTACCTGACCTCCGGAAATAATTATCACTCTATCCATATATGAATCACGGATAGACATAAATGTTCACTGATTTAATTTGACGATATACATATAAAGATGTTCCGAAATAACTGTAGGTGCAATGGAATTAAAAATCAACGGGAATCCACATCAATCAGATTTTCACCGCTTACATTTCTCTTTTTCAAAGCGATACGATAGGCATCGAAAATATTCGTTTTTGTGAGTATTCCCCTCAACTTAAAGGGATTATTCGAATCAACGACCATTATCATTCTAACATCGCGAGGCATGAATTTGGAGAGAACTTGTTTTAGATCATCTTCCTCGGTAACTGTTACAAGCCTTCGTGAACAGATTTCACTTATTTTAGTTTCATCCGGCATATCCTTGCGACGGCAGTAATCATTATATGTGAAAACTCCGTATAGCTTGTCGCCATCCATCACCGGGAAAGCATGATGATTCATATCCGCGAAGGAATCCTTGAACTCGCGAAGTGTGTTATCTTTTTTAAAGGTTTCGACATTCTCTATCATGACATCCTTTGCCAGAAGTGATGAAAGGATTCCGAGGTCATGGCCGGCAAAAAGCTGCGTGCCTCGACGTGTCAGTTTGAAAGTGTAGATTGAATCCTGCTGGAAATGATTCGCTACCACACCTGCGATGACAACTGAAATCATGAGAGGAAGGATTATGTCGTATGCGCCTGTCAATTCAAAAAGAATGATAATCGCTGTAAGCGGCGCGCGAGCGGCTCCAGCGAAAACGGTTCCCATTCCAACCAGCGCGTACGCGCCCGGCTCGGCGATATCTCCCTTGTAGAAATACGGGATAGCGTAACCGAAAGCGCCTCCGAACATCGCGCCGATAAACAATGCAGGCGCGAAAACTCCACCTGAGCCGCCTGAGCCGATTGTCAGCGATGTCGCCAGAATTTTGATAAACACCAGCGCAATTAGTATTTTAAATCCAAGGTTGTTCTGAAGGCATGCCTCGATGGCCTCATATCCCACTCCCTGAACCTCAGGCATGAAGAACAAGACGCCTCCGAGGATTAATCCGCCCAATGCCGGTTTTGTGAGGGGATGCACTTTTATGCGATCGAATATATCCTCGAAAAAATAAATCGAATTTGAATATAGAAGCGCGATAAAAGCGCCAAGTATTCCCATCAGGCCGTAGAAGAAAAGTTCGCGCCAGTTGACCAGTGTATATTCTGGAACGATAAACGCGGGTACGTCACCGAAAAAATAGTGTCCTACAACGCTGGCGGTAACACTGGCAAGCACAATTGATGTAACCGTTTTCAAAGTCGCCTGTCGAAGAATTACTTCCATCGCGAAAATAACTCCGGCGATTGGAGCGTTGAAAGTAGCCGCGATTCCGCCTGCCGCTCCACACGCGACAAGCCATCGACGGCGTTCCGTTGACATGTGAAAAGCGTTGCTTACCGCGGCGCCGATTGCTGATCCGATTTGAACAATGGGACCCTCCCGTCCAACACTGCCGCCTGAACCAATGCTTATCGCCGATGCCAGCGCTTTTACCCACACAATGCGAAGGCGAATCCGTCCGCCCCGAAGCGCGACAGCCTCCATAACTTCAGGCACACCATGCCCTTTTGCTTCACGCGCGAGAAAATAGACTATCGGTGCGACAATCGCACCGCCTATAACTGGAATCAATATGATTGTGTAATCAAAAGGAATCGCTGAAATCGAGGATACCCAGATACGTATTGCAGGAAACAAATCCTCCTTGAATAAGTTAATCAGCAGCCTGAATCCAAGTGAGCCGAATCCAGCCATAATTCCGATTGCAAGCGCGAGATAATTTGTTACGACAGTCTCATTCAGGTGCAGATGATAGGTATCAAGAAAATTGGCAAGGACTTTCTGCACTCTTATCAGAAAGGGTTGATTCTTGTAAATCGTCCAGGGCTTGAATATCTCTTTGAATTTTTTCATTACTTAAACGTTTTTATCGGAATCTTTCGAGCCGTATCTTTCATACTCGGAAAAGATACACCCGCAATATCCCTGCCTGTACATATCGTGTTTGGTTGAGATTTCACGGCTAAGATCATAGAAACGCCGCATGTCTTCGCTCAAGAACTCAACGCCATACTTATCTCCCATCTCATTCCCAACGTCAATAAGCAATTGTTGTTTCTGATAAGGGCTGATTAGCAGCGTAGTAGTATAATGTGTAAAGGCATTTTCGCAAGCTATTTTAGCCGTTGATTCCATACGGTTTCTAAAGCAGAATTCGCATCTGTCATCCGCTTCAAGCATTCCCGCAAGTATTTGATTCAAGGGATAATCATTCGAGTACTCAAATCCATCCAATCCAAACATCTTTTCAGCCTGCCGTACATGATGCCGTCGCTTCTTGAATTCCCTGTATGGGTGAATATTCGGGTTGTGGAAATATCCGTTAATGCGCTCAAAATCAAGCGATTTGAGATAGTCCGTAATTCCCGACAGGCACGGAGCGCAGCAGACATGTATGAGAAGTGATCGATTGCCGCTCATTATTTTATTTCTCTCTTGTGTAGCATTGCTGATTATTATAACAATAATCTGATTTCAAGATAACGCTAAATGATTTATATCCTGGGAACGCGTTCCCAAAGGGAAAACAAAAGAGCCACCCTGAGGGCGAGTTCAGGGCGGCTAGGAGGTTATCCCCCTGTTTGTTGGGGGGACGTCAAAGGTCTTAATGCCTTATTTATGTCATCCAATCCATTGATGCTGGTCCCGTATTGATTGCGGACGAGGACGCCTTACAGGCGCCTCGGGATAATCCAACCCATCATCCAGAGGGATGATCTTTTTATTCTTAACAAGATATCGAAGCAGAATCAGCAGGCATACCAGAATCACGGTTATGGGTATTCCGGCAAATACTGTTACTTCACTGCCGAACCAGCTTTTTTCAAGGCCTGTCAACATATTTGGCCTTTCAATAAAAGACAATTCACGAACGGGAACTCTCATGAAGAAGGCTGAAAAATAAATTGATAGCGATAACGTCGCCGGCAACCAGAGGTCATGGAACAATCGATAGCAGTAACATAACAGAACATTGAAAAGGAAAACATTGATAAATTCGATTGTTGAATAGTGTCCAAGCCGTCCAGCGAATATCGCTACGAAAATCGGGATTCCCCATGTCGGAGCGCTTTCGCCGAATCCCCTGGCGATGAACTGAAACATAAATCCTCTTAGCAGAATTTCACGCGATATCACAATCATGGCCAATGTGATAAACACGACAAGTGCGCTCTCGACAGCAGGCCCCTGTGCAAGTTCGCTGCCTGCGATTATTTCGCCTTCATACAATTGAGACAGGCTTACTGACAGAAATCTGATGATAAACCAGCCTGTTAATATTCCTGCCAGGCCTGACAGGAAAGTTAAGTCATCGTTGAATGTGCTTTTAAACAGCTTGATATTCTGCATGAATGAATAAAGGACAATAAGCACGATAAATTCAGCCAGAGCGGAATAGAATATGATTGGAAAATCGGTTACTACACTCTTAAACCATTCAGCTGAAAACAGCCACGATTTGATTAACGATGCAAATAGCACATACGCAATCAATACCCCTAAAGTCATATACAACGCAGTTCCCTGTCTGCTCATCTCGTCACCTGGAAAAGTTTGATTTGATGAAATGCCATTACGAAGGGGGAAAATCAGAAATGGAAAATCTAAAAAATCTATTTATCTAAATAACCTGTGCACTGCATTTAATTTAGCTTTATATCAGGGGGTAATTTTTAAATTTACTGACCTTTGTTTTGAATATACCACATGATTCGAAATCCAAAAGGGGTGGTTAAAGAATTTTTATAATTATTTTTGAATAAACCTTACGCATAAATATGTTAGTCGTTACATGGTTTATAAATAACACCATGCTTTAGCGTGGTGCGTCCTCTCATCGCTTATACAGCCAAAAGCCGGGTGCCGCCCACACATCACGTCTTTTTGTGATTTGTGGGTGAAATGCGTAACTTCGCACAAACACCCATAAAGCCGGGACGGCTTTATGGGCGGCACCCGGATTAATGGCGTTTAGGCAGCCTGAAATGTCGAAAGTCGAGATAAAGGGCTTGTTGAAAAAGCTATGCGTGTAGGGGCAGGCCCCTGTGCCTGCCCGAAAG
>CBDURE010000112.1:0-11322 GCA_965369605.1 uncultured bacterium | reverse complement strand
AATCTGGTGGCGCATCGTGGGTGGAAATTTACGATGGCGAAAATTGGGTTCCGCTTTATCCCGATGATCCTGACAGTTTCGGGGATTTCGGTAAATTCGAGAAAGAGAATCCGCATAATATCACGGTAGTCGCCACAACAAGCGCTTTCAGCGCACTCCAGATAACACCGAATTATACTGAGACAGGAGCAATTGAGTTAAGCTTCTTTCGTCACGGACAGAAACAAAAGGGATTCGGGGCTTTTACAATTGCCGTTTACAACAACGGCGGATGGTTTCCTCTGGATGATTTGGGATTCGACCTTGAGGAATCGCGCATGTCAACCGGTGATGAGGCTGCATCGGTACTTGTTCTCGGCGATGGAACTTATCTTGTCGAGGCTGGTGTCCGGGTAAAAGATGGTTCGGTTTATGTGTTCACCAAACAAATCGAATTGAAAGCCGGCGATGTTATCCCGCTTGAAATCGTACTTGACCCGCCGATTGGCGATTTGGACAGAAAAGACCTTGTTGCACGAGAGCTGGATGAAGTGCCTGAGTGGGAACTTCCAGCATTTGATCGTGAAGGTATCTTCAGTTCAAAGCTCGCGTATATGTCTAAATACTGTGTAATCGCGATTTTTGACCTTCATGGCGAACCGTGCCAGCGAATGATTCCAACTCTGCCATCGTTGAGGAATTTCAAGAAAGCTAAAATCAAGGTGTGGGGCATTCACGCGGGTCCCATTGATGAGGCTGAATTGAAAAAGTTCATCGATGAAAACGGGATCGATTTTCCAATAATCATTGATGAATCCGGTGAAGTCGCGGAAGCGTTCGGACTGAAACGCAGGAAAGATGATGACAAGTATTTCAACAAGCTGCCATCAATTCTCCTTCTCTACAGAGGAAATGATTTGCTTCTGTGGCAGGAGGGTTATGAGCTGGGAATAGCGGGTTATATACAGGATATAGTCGCGTATCAGGAAGAATTGTTCGAATAGGAATTTTAGATTTGGTTACGATAACAAGCAGCAGAGGGTTTAAGAGCCTGTCGGGAAAGGTTGCTTTATATCTCATCCCCCCCTTAATCCCCCCGCGAGCGGGGGGAAATATTTTTCGCATTGGTAAATAATATATTCAGTCTATATACTTGCGAAGGGGAAAGAAAACATTCTCCCTCCCCGCTCGCGGGGAGGGCTGGGGTGGGGGCATTTTGTTTGCGATACCTTTCCCGTCACGCTCTTAAACCCTCTGCTGTTTTTGTTTATTTATCCTGGGAGCGCTGGATTCCATCCGGCGCTTGTAAGGCGTCCTCGCCTTCCCCGGGTGGCGCCCACAAGGCGCTTATGCGCCTATGCGCCTATGCGCCGGACAGAGGGGACTGTTGAAAAAGGTGAGTTTCCACCGTAACCCGGAATGCCTTTATATAAAAATGTGAATCTACTCTGCAACGTTCGCAGGCATTCCGGGGTTTCGCATAAATAGCCACCTCCCCGGCATGCCTGCCAGATTTGTATGGATTATTCACTCTCTCTACAAAGGCATGACCGGGTTACGGAGAAAATAGGCTACGGAGAAAATAAGCTACGGAGAAAATGGGCTTTTTCAACAGCCCCCAGAATCCAGCGCTCCCGGGTAAAACCATTTCATAAAAGCCAACTGCAACATATTCCGCTAACCAACGTCAAAGCAAATGGTTTGAACAAATATTCAGGTACGGAGGTCAGGAACAATGCTTGACAACAAACGAATACTAATCGCTTTTCTCATTCTGATTTTATTGCCGGCAGCGGTAATTACACTTGGAAAAGCAAACGCGCTTGAGAACATAAGCACGAATGAAATGAAAGACACTCCCCAGACAAAAATGATCGAGAATTGTATCGACAAGATGGACAAACTGAAAAGCGCTGAGATTAGTCTTGAAAGCTCGTTCTTTCGTTCACCTGAAAGGGAAATTGAAATTTCCTTCGACGGCCTAATTGAACTTCCGGGGAAACTGGACGGACTCGTAACCCTTAAAGGCCCTCATTTTATGCTGGAAGGAAGAAGTATATCCATCGACGGCAACTCATGGTTCTTAAATCCGGTAGAGGATAAATGGGAAAGGTCTGATCCGAATGAGTTTCATATCCGGGATGAGAATCCGCTTTATACAATTCCGAATCTTCTCTGGATGATAAGTTACTTCCCGGACTATCTCAAAGACGGGCTTGAACACAGCGAAAAGTCAATTGACGGGTCACTCACTGACTGCCTTAGGTTTAACCTTGACCTTGAGAAGATTAGAAATGATTCCACTAGAACAGACCAGCCGGATGAATTGGCATTCCTCGCTAATGTCCTCAGTGGCGACAACGCGGTTGCTGAATTGTGGATTGACCGTAAAACAGGCTACCTTGCGGGATTGGCGGTTGCGATTGATGAAATTGGGAATAGCGGGAATCCTATTGATGTGAAAATCGTGCTAAGGAATTTCAATTGTGATGTGGATATTAAGATGCCAAAGTTCTAGCGCACTTTCCCCCAGATTTTCGATGCCATACCTCCACCAAGCGCGATGCGCGTACCTTTGACTTCGAGTATAACCTGTCCGCCTTGATTAACAATTATATCCGCGATTGTGTCCGGTAGAAGTCCAAGTGTGGCGAGCCGCTTGTTTAAATTGGGGCCGCCATCGATTCCCTTGATCAGAAACTGCTTTCCTTCGGTCGCTTTGGTTAGATTGCACAAGCCTTTCTTTATGAAATCCTCGCTGCGAGTAACAATCTTCTTCTGTCTCATTTTCTCACGGTAACCCTCAAACCACGCTGGCCTGTCCTCGTAATGGTCCTCGACTGCAGACATGAAAGCGGCAAGATTTTCGACTGTTTCAGGACTGAGAACATGTTCAACCTTGCATGCGTCATCATCTGCAATTTCGTACGGCAACCCCAGCACTTCCTGAAAGAAATGCGAGATTAGATTATGGCGCCGATAAACCTCACGGGCATATTCCTGTCCCTTTTTTGTCAGTTCGACATGGCCATACGATTCATGTTTGATAAGTTCTTTCTCCTTGAGCACTTTCAACGCTGAGTTGACTGACGGCATTTTTACATCCAGCGCCTGAGCGATATCCTTCACACGAACAGTATTATTTTTCGCTGACAGGATACTGATAGTCTCAAGGTAATCCTCTATGCTTGCAGTTAATTTGATGATGTAACCTCACTATGTTTGGAATGCAAACGAGCCAATATCATCTAAAAGTTATAAATTACTAACTTTCATGAATTTTGTCAATGGAGAAATCATAAATACAATTATCTGGGCAGGGATATGAACTTACAGCATTGCGGCAGTGTCTTTTCATACGGATTAAGCTTATCAGGCGTCAAGCTCTTGTCGGGCAGGACGATAATAAAATCGTCATGAGAATGATTGGACTGTTGACAGTTTTTGCCCATGATAGTATAATTAGGTTTGGATAAAGTCTTCACGTCCCCTTGAAAGTGGACCACAACATTTTCCCGAACTGTAAATGAACATAAATATCTGGCATGAACAGTTCATTTGTTGATTCTATATGAAGTTATATTCAGGAGCAGTAGTATTGATGGACGCTTTGCGTTTGCATCCAATACGTTTGTTAATTAGATTTGAGTTTTGAAAATACTGAATTTCAAAATATACCAATCCGCCGGATGTGATAATCACTGCAGGATTTTAAACAATTTCAAGATAAAGACCGGGAACAATAAAACATGCCAAAGGTAACATCGCTCGAACTGATTCAGGAGGCACGCAGTAAGGGACACGCAACAGGCGCGTTCAATGTATATAATCTGGAAAGCATCCAGGCAGTATCTGAGGGTGCGAGAGACACAAATGTCGGAGTTATATTCCAGTTGACCAAAAGCGCCGCTGAGTACGGCGGGTTGAAAAACATATACGATTTAATAATGAACTGCATCGACATATACAGCATCAGAGCCGCGATTCATCTGGATCATGGCCCCACGATTGATATGGTCGATGAGTGCCTTGAAATGGGATTTTCATCTGTTATGTACGATGGCAGCTCACTGCCTTTTGATGAGAACGTTGAAAAGTCCACCATATGCGCCAAAAAAGCTCACGCCGCGAATGCGACAAGCGAAGCGGAACTGGGCAGGCTGGTCGGGGTTGAGGATGATGTTTCGGTAGATGAAAAAGAGGCGTGTTATACTGATCCGAAAGACGCGCTCAAATTTGTCGAGGCAACGAAAATTGATCTTCTCGCCATTGCAATCGGTAACGCTCACGGGTTCTACAAAGGTGAACCGCATATTGATTTCGACAGGCTTGCTGAAATACGCGATATTGTTAACACCGAGATTGTTCTTCATGGGGCATCCGGAATTCCTGATGATGCAATCCAGAAAGCGATATCGCTGGGAATTGGAAAAATAAACATCGACACTGAATTTCGATATGCTCTTATGAGGGGTGTTGAGGACTATTTAAAGGAAAATCCGGACACAGCCCAGGCTCGACAAGCTCTCGCGGATGGCCGTGAACGAATGAAGCAAAAGGTAATTGAGAAGATTAATTTGTTCAGGCCGGGAGCGTAACATTTAAGATTATTGCCTAACCAGGCATTTATATCTTTCATTTTAAATAACACTTATTAATAATCAGACATTCCGATTATATTGGAAACGGAAGGAACAATGGAAATTGCACAGATGGAAAACATGACTCTCAAAGATCTTCAGAATCTTGCAAAAGAGCAGGACGTTCATGGTATCACCGGGCTGAAGAAACAGGATTTGATATTCAAAATCCTGCAGGTTCAGACAGAACAGAACGGTCTTATCTTTGGTGAGGGTACGCTTGAGATTCTTCAAGAGGGTTATGGTTTTCTGCGAAAGAACGGATACACACCATCCTCAGAGGATATCTATGTATCACAGTCACAGATTAAACGATTCGCGCTACGAACAGGTGACATAATCTCAGGCCAGGTAAGGCCTCCAAAAGAGAACGAGAAGTATTTCGGACTGCTTAGGGTAGAGGCGATTAACGGGATAAATCCCGAAATGATAAGGCATCGAAAACTGTTCGAACGCCAGGTTCCGATATATCCCTTCGAACTTATTACGTTGGAGGTTCATCCAAAGGAAAACTCCACCCGGATAATTGACCTTGTTTCACCTATCGGCAAGGGACAGCGAGGGTTGATTGTATCACCGCCAAAAGCAGGCAAGACAATAATCCTGAAGAAAATCGCGAACTCGGTTACTATAAACCACCCGGAGATTACAGTCATGGCGCTTCTGATTGATGAGCGTCCTGAGGAAGTTACAGACTTCGAGCGTTCTGTCAAAGGTGAGGTTGTATCATCGACATTCGATGAGCGCCCGGAGCATCACATCCAGGTCGCGGAAATGCTGCTCGCAAAAGCGAAAAGACTGGTTGAACAGGACAAGGACGTAATAATCCTGCTCGATTCACTCACTCGTCTTGCGCGCGCCTATAACCTTGTTATGCCATCAAGCGGCAAGACACTCTCCGGCGGACTTGACCCGAATTCACTTCACAAGCCCAAGCGATTCTTTGGCGCCGCCAGAAAGCTTGAAGGGGGCGGCAGTTTGACAATTGTCGCAAGCGCGCTTGTTGAAACCGGAAGCAGGCTCGATGATGTAATCTTCGAGGAATTCAAAGGCACTGGCAATATGGAGCTAATCCTTAACAGGGACCTTGCGAACAGGCGAATATTCCCCGCTATCGATATCCTGCATTCATCGACAAGGCATGATGAGCTGCTTTATCCGCCGGAATATCTTGACAGTGTTCGAGACCTCAGGCGAATTATCGATTCTCTTGGCGATCAACGCGGCACTGAATTTGTACTTGACAGGCTGTCAAACAAGACTTTCAGTACAAACAAGCGATTCATCGAAGCCATCCCGAACTGGTATAACATTTTCATGAAGGGTGACCTCGACAGGCCAAACGGCCATTCAGGCATGTAAGCAACCTGGATATGCACTTTTTAAGAGTACAGGCTTTTCGTGGCCTGTCTCTTTTTTCTAAAAATGCAGCTTGCTGATATGACATTCATGTAATAGAATTATAGTTTGCGTTTGTAGATGTTTGCGCATATATAAGTTTAACAATATCACTGACAAGGTAATTATAGACAAGGGATTTTAAGCAAGATGAAAAAAGAAATACATCCAAAACTACACAAAGCCGTTGTGTCATGCTCATGTGGTGAGACATACGAAGCAATCTCGACACGAGAAACTCTGAAAGTGGAGATATGTTCCAAATGCCATCCTTATTTCACAGGCAAGAAGAAGATAATCGACAAGGGTGGTCGAGTGGACAGGTTCAAAAGGCGATATGCCAAAGCCAGCGGCGCGTATCAGTTCACCGAGGAAAGCGCTGAAACTGGAAAAACAGAAGAAACCAAATCCGAGGAATAGAATTCCCCGGAAATACGGAAATTCTCAGAAACCGGCTTTGCCGGTTTTCTTGTTGATAAGCACAGGCTTTTTCATGAGTGTGCAGGTTATATAATTTCAGGTCGAATTTGATTTTATTCGTGCAAGCTCTTAAAATTATATGTTGATTTATTAAATCAGTACAAGTAACGCAAATTACACGGGAGAGCGACATGGAGCTAAAAGGATCACAAACCGAAAAGAATCTTCTCACCGCGTTCGCAGGCGAATCGCAGGCAAGGAATCGCTATACTTACTTTTCCAAGGTTGCGGAGAAGGAAGGATATCATAGAATTGGGCGCGTATTTCACCAGACTGCGGAACATGAACGCATTCACGCAAAGAATTTTTTCAGAGAACTTCCCGGCGGGGATGCAGAAATAACAGCGACTTATCCGTCAGGTGTGATTGGGAATACAACGGGGAACCTTAAAGCCTCAATTGCGGGAGAACATGAGGAAGCCAGCGAGATTTATCCCGCGTTTGCGCAGGTGGCGCGTGAGGAAGGATTCGAGGAAATCGCCCGACTGTTTCTGAATGTAGTTGTCTCCGAGCAGATGCATGAGAAACGTTTCAAGAAACTGCTTAAGTGCATTGAAGAGGATAAAGTCTGGAAACGGGATGAACCTGTTATCTGGACATGCTCGAAATGCGGATTTACATTAGAAAATAATGAGCCGCCGGAAAAGTGTCCGGCATGCGCCCATCCGAAAGAATACTTTGAAATTCTTAATGAGACCTATTAACACGACTGGTTGAACAATAGTTAATGATGCTAAAATCAATTTTCAAGTTAATATACATTTTTAATTTCCTCAGCGCTCCCGAGGAACGCGAGGCAAAGCTGTATGGCGGCCAGGCGATACTTGAGGGCGTAATGATGAAAGGCTCCAACAGGGCGGTTGCCTCGGTGCGCTGTCCCGATGGAAGCATCGCATCCAAAGTTATTAAGGAATGGCCTGAAAAGAAGGGATTCGATATTAAACGCATGTCGTTTATTCGAGGAATGTTCGTTCTGTATGAATCCCTCACTCTTGGCATGATTGCGCTGAGATATTCAGCTGAAACCGCTTTTGAAGAGGAAGAAGGCGAAAAGCCCAATCCTGTCATTGAAACTCTGATGTTCATTGTCAGTTTCGCGCTCGCAATCGGATTGTTTCTTGTCTTTCCCACCAAACTTGTTGAATGGATCGGATTAAAGGAAGCCGGTGACAGTTTAAGTTCCTCAGACCCTCGCGCTTTACTCCTAAACATTGCAGAGGGTGTGATTCGAATTATCATTTTCATTGGTTACATTCTGGCAATTTCACTGATGAAAGATATCAAGCGCGTTTTCAGATATCATGGCGCGGAGCATAAAACAGTAAACGCCTATGAAGCCCGCGTTCCACTGTCAGTTGAAAATGTTCAGAAATATCCGACTTCACATTTCAGATGCGGCACGAGTTTCATTTTTATCGTTGTGATTGTGCATATTTTAATCGCGGCATTGTTCGGATTCTCGGATAACATCTGGATTCGCACAGCTGTACGGCTCGGCACGCTTCTTCCGGTAGCGTCAATATCCTATGAACTGCTTAGGATCAGCGCGGCTAAAAAATCCTCATTGTTATGCAGAGTCCTGTTCTCGCCCGGACTTGCTTTTCAGAAAATCACCGCGCTGGAACCTGATGATGACATGGTTGAGGTTGCGATTGATGCATTCAATAAAGTCGTTCCCGAGGATAACCATCAAATTATCGACAAGCAGAATCAAGATGAGAAAGTTTTCGCCGACACAAATCCAGATTAACCTTATTACTCCGATAATTTCAATGTAGTGACTAACTTGTTTGATGAAATATCCTCAACTGATGCGGATGACTTTCGCGAGAATTTCACGCAATTTCTGCTTGGCAAAGGCATTGAGAAATCGGCAAAGAAGAACTCGGCAAGCCAGAAAGTTAAAATCCGCCTGCTCGATTTACTGCTGAATCCTGAAGCGGGTGCGAAAGATGTTGATTTCCGCAGTGAACTGCATAATGTCATTGAGCGAATCTCGGAGATAAACATCCTGGATACTCCCGGCATGCCAGCCGCGACATCAGACATTCTTGAAATAACATTCGAATACAAAAGTCAGATACTGAAACATCTCGACAACAACACAATCCCGGACGACAAGAAAACAGTATGGCGGCAGCATATTAATGAGTTTTTTGACGATTTCATCCTTGAGCTGGTAAGGCGCTGGGAGAATTTCGAAAGCGAAAGGTATATTGAGGAACTTGAACGCGCGCAAATTGACAAGGAACATCTGGAGAAAGAGAATAACCGTCTGAAAGGAATATACGCGCTGTCCATTGAGATTGCAAAAATCGCCAATCCTAATGAGATATACAGATACCTTGCACAGAAACTTCAATCGATTCTGGTATTCGATAACCTGATAATCCTGGATGCATCATCAGGACAAATCCGGGAACAGATTTTCCCGGTAAATAAAACCTCCATTTGCGAGATTGACGCCGGTCGAAAAAAAATTGAGGATGTTTATGAACTCTTCCAGCGGGTTGTAATCACCCGTGATTTGGTTGAAACGCAGATTCATGATTCCGATAAAATCGATACACAAGCTGAAGATGTCGATGCTCCTGAGAGCGTTTTTGTTCCCATGCTCGAAAGTGATCACACATGGGGAATTATCGGAGTATTAAGGCGCGCGGGACATCCGTTTAACTCGCAGGAGGTTCAGTCGCTGTCGATTGTTACAAGCCTTGTTGACCAGATTGTGCGGAATATCAACGTGATTAGGCGTGAAAGAACACTCGCGCGGTCGCTTGATGATCAGCTTAAATTGGCAAAAACAATCCAGATTAATGTCCTGCCGGATAGTTTCAAATCCGATCAACTGACAATTGAAACGAGATTCAAGCCATCCGAGACAATCTCAGGTGATTTCTACCAGTTTTTCAAAACCAACACAAACGACACCGGTGTGCTTATCGGTGATGTAACCGGGCATGGAGTAGCTGCCGGATTGATGATGATGACAGTCATGGGGATTCTCACTGAGGTTTTCGCTATTGAGAGTTTGAGCATTACACAAATGCTTCAACGCGCCAACCAGAATTTAAGCCGCATAGTAAACGAGGAGTTTTTCGTAACAGGCCTCGCATTGTGGGTATCGCCTGACAACAAACTGCGATATTTCAACGCGGGACATCCACCCGGGCTTTTATACCGGAAAAAAGCAGGTGATATTCTTGAGTTGTATCCGGACGCTTTCCCGCTTGGCATTTTCGAAGATCAGAAAGTTACAGCAAAAGAGGTACCTCTTGAGAGCGGTGACCGAATTCTGCTCTACACTGATGGATTGATTGAGGCAAGAGATAAAAATAACACGCAGTTTGGAATCCCCAAACTGAAGGATTTATTCATTAAGAAAATAAACTCCAGTTGTGAGGTTCTTCTGGATGAAATCCTCGATGCTGTATATTATCACGCCGGGACAGACGATTTGCGTGATGATGTCGCGCTAGTGCTGATTGAGAATAAGTAACTACTCCCCCTCCCCAACCCTCCCCGCGAGCGGGGAGGGAGTTTTAAAATGCAAGGCTAATCTCTCCATTCTCAGGGATAGAAAAGGAGGGAATACAAAAGCAATTCCCCCCTGCTCGCGAGGTAATTAGTTTTTATCTCTCCAAGACAAATCAAAAGTAAAAAAAATCAAATTATTCCACACGCGATTGCAGCGATTTGACTTTCAGCGCCGTCTATTAATTGGAGGTAATGAATATGATTGGTTTCAGGACAGGTACTGAGATAGTTGTTGCGTTGCATAAAACCACATCGTTGGTGCAATCTGAGACATTTTCCCCCTCCCCAACCCTCCCCGCGAGCGGGGAGGGAGTTTTTGAATACAAGGCTAATCTCCCCATGCTCAGTGATAGAAAAGGTGGGAATACAAAAACGTTTCCCCCCGCTCGCGGGGGGATTAAAGGGGGGGAAAATAAAAACAATCTCCCCCCGCTCGCGGGGGGATTAAGGGGGGGCTTAAAGACTTGCACATTACCCATTGAGCAGATAAAACCCGGCTGTCTGGTTTATTCGTCTGACCAAAAATCTTATCCTGTTAATCGCATCATCCGAAAGCAGTACTCAGGATATATAATTGGGATTGTTCATTCAACATATCCTGAAACCTTCTGGCTTGATATAAACCATCAAGTGCTAATAAAGCCTCGACCACGCACTTTGGGTGGGAATCGAGATTGGAGTGCCTCACCAATTAAAAATCTTGCACAACGAAAAAAACTACGGAGAAACTCAACACCAACCGAAAAAAAACTCTGGTCATTACTTCGAAATCGCCAGCTAGGATATAAATTTCGACGACAGCATCCTGTTGGACCCTATATCGTTGATTTTTATTCTCGTGATTCCCACCTTGTAGTGGAAATTGATGGAAGCAGCCATTTTAATGAAGATGCCTGTGAATATGATTCAATCCGTGATTCCTTTATGCGGAGTATGGGCTTAAATGTATTACGATTCACTACAACTGACATCAACAGCAACATCGAAGAGGTTTGTTCAATTATTCTAGACCGCTGCCGTATGTTTACGGAAACTCCATTTGAATCCAAATGGATGCATGCAGGAAATATTCAAGCTGGCGATATTATGTTCTCAGGAATTGATTATAAAGCCTCGCTTGTCAAATCAGTGAAGCAAGAGAGTTTTATCAGCGAAATGTATTTTTTGGATGTTGACAATGCTTGTTCAATAATAACAAATTCGTATATTGTGAAGGTGTGATATATAAGTTACTCCCCCTCCCCAACCCTCCCCGCGAGCGGGGAGGGAGTTTTTGAATACAAGGCTA
>CBDURE010000111.1:0-11563 GCA_965369605.1 uncultured bacterium | reverse complement strand
TTATATTAAGGCATATTTAATGGAATTAATATCGATTTAAATTTATTAACAATGATTTATTGCAATAAAAACCCCGGCGATGGAACGCCGGGTTATTATTTTACACATTGTACAGAGATATGTATATATATTGTATAGCTCGGATTTGTTAATCGCCCAGCCAGTTACGAAGGGTTTTGATATCCCTTACCAGGATATCACTCCACAGGTCATAATTATGAACACCCGGTGTCGGATCTTTCGAAAGGAACCTTGTCCGCTGGATTATTCTTTCAAGTTCCTCAGCCTGTTGGTTTGTCAGGCTGATTTTATTTGCCCGTTTAATCAGGTTGTTGATCCTCAAAAGCCCGTTCTTCGACTCCGAAAGCCATTTATCCACCTTGCCTGCATAAGAACTGTCGTGGCATCCGGCGCATTTTCGTATGACAATGGTGCGACTATGTTTCAAGGACATATCGTGGCATTTATCGCATGAGAACTTATGCGACCCCGTATTTGAAATATCCGAATACGAGATTTTCCCTTTTTGCAGTTGCGCCTGTACGTTATGGCAGTCCGCGCAGGATAATTCCTGTTCAGGTCCGTGATGGCAACTCGTACAGTCGGATGCTTTATCGAATCGCACCTGGCCATGTGTGGTTTCACCTGATTCCGGGAAATGGCAATCGAGGCATTTTAAATCGCTGTTATCAAGATGTGGCTTGTGGATAAATGTCTTTCCAAAAAACATAACTGGCGTTGACTCAAATCCGCTGTGGCATGACGCGCACCCGGAGTCCTTCCCATGGCATTGCTTGCAGCCCTCTGAATCCGTAAACTTGAGTTCCCCGTGAGGTTCCCATCTGGATGTAAAAACGTGACAAGTTGTACATGGCAGGTTTCCTTCAGCCAGATGCGGTGAATGGTCAAAAGATATGGCGCCAAACAACGTTTTGTAATCCGCAATCCCGAAATGGCATATGTTGCATCGCTCTTTTGAAGCGAACCTGTATGCCTCTATTCTTTCCGACTTGATTGTTTTCGCGCCGATATCTGAAAGCACCTGGTTGACCTTGTCGTGCGACCGCCTTATCAACGTATCGCAATACCTTATATTATGAACACTCTTGCCACGTTCAACCAAAAGAAGTTTCATTTCGGCATCATCAAGCAGTTTTGTAAGTTCCTCTTTTTTCTTTACTGCAAATGGCGTTGCTTTGATTTTGGGTCTTGTTATCAGAATTTCTGAACGAACATCGTTCAGCATGCGCTCTATTGAACGTCTCCATTCCTCAAGGAAATTTCCGAATCGCGAATAATGGCATGTATTACATGATTGCGCGCTCGCAAGATAGTTGATTCCATCCGCATCCAGCCTGTCACCGACCTTGTGAATGTGGCAGGATTTACAGGCTATGTGAGCCATAAATTCAGCTGATGCGAAACTCTCGTTCTCATCAAATGAATAAGTATTATAAATCAGCGTCTGAGATTCATGGTGTCCCGGATGGCACGATTCGCAGTCAGCGGGGATGGTCTCGTTAATCTCAGGCATTTTATGTTCTATTTTGTCATGGCATCTCGAACACACCATGCCGCGATTCGTAACATGAGTATCATGCAGGAAAGCAACATCCTCGATTTTATTTAGCACATCGACATCCGAATGGCACTGGCGACAAAGAACATCAGGCGCATCGCCATCACCGAATGCAATCAATTGATGGCATTGAG
Source organism: uncultured bacterium (assembly GCA_965369605.1). Taxonomy (GTDB): domain Bacteria; phylum JAJVIF01; class JAJVIF01; order JAGGVT01; family JAGGVT01; genus JAGGVT01. Next base: position 9,850 of record CBDURE010000111.1, on the reverse strand, counting down.
TACATTTCATGCCTGCTGTTTTAGAGTCAAGATGATTAATCTCGATTCCATTCTTAGATATAATCTTCGATGGCGGATTGTGGCAGTTTGTGCATTTTGCCACAAAACTGGTTTCAAGAGTCTCACCCTCGACTGGCCTGAGATGGCATAAAAAACAAGTTTCATTTGTAATGGTTTTTAATTCACCATGCGCAATCTCGGAATGGCACGATGTGCACACCAGCTGTTTCCCGCGCCTTTGAGATTCCATATGTGAAGTATGGCTGAAAGATACATTTTCATGAATAATCGGCGACTGTATATCAGCACCGGGATGGCACGAATCAGTCGAACACGAAACGTCACGAACATGCGCCAGAGGGCGTCGCCCCGAATATGACTGAGTGAGTTTTTTTAGATGCATCCGAGCGCCAATGAATCTGCTTCGAAATGCGGATTTACTCCCCGGTGAATAATGGCATTTCACACATGAAATATCTTTGTGGTTGGAAGCAGTCCAGGTTTCAACATACGGCTGCATCTCGTGGCATTTCGAACAATATCCTGAACGCGATGAGACATGCAGAAAACCTCCAAACGCGCAAAGGAGAATCAGAATGATTATTGTTATCCCTGCTGAACCACTTCCCTGAGAGGAAGTATCATTTGCTTTCTTGCTTTTTCGGTTGCTCATACTGTTGACTGTTCCTGTAAGATTACCGTTTCCCACGGCAGATTGGTGATAACAGTTCTATGAAAAGCAATCAAAACGCCGATTAATCATGCAGGCCAAAACCACTGATAAAAACCGCTCATTCAATCAATACTTAAAACATCCCCAGGATTTCAATAATTCCATTATAAGATATATAAACTGATTAACCAAACTGTTAATCAGCAAGAATCAGCTCATCATAGATTTTTCGCATTTTTTCAGCCACGACATCGAAGGAAAAATCCCTCTGGATAATGTAACGATTCTCGATACCCATTGAATTAACCTTATCGGGATTGCCTGCCAGGTCAAGCATCGCGCGTTTAAGGGCGTGAACGTCCTTTGGCGGAATAATGATTCCGCCTGACTCGTTCAAAACCTCTGGAATAGCGCCGACATCTGTAGCGACACATGCAAGCCCAACAGACATCGCCTCAAGCAAAACAAGCGGCATTCCCTCGGCGTGCGACGGCAGGACAAAAATGTCCGCGCTCCGGTATAACTCAATAAGGCTATTCCCGACTACCTCCCCTGTGAAAGTTACATTTCCAGATAATCCCAACTTATCGGATTTCCTTTTAAATCTCGCGACCTCCTCCCCACCGGCGATTGTCAGATGTGAATCAGGATAAACCTTGAAAACGTCATAAGCGGCTTCGAGTAATTCATCAATTCCCTTCTGTTCAAGCAGTCTTCCGACATATATAAAATTCGGGCTTTTTGCCTGATTGGCTTTATCCGCCGGACTGAATTTATCCACCGGGATTCCATTTTCAACAATCCTGATTTTTTCGGATGGGTAAATGCCGGTGAAAAAATCCTTCCAATAATGTGAAAGCACAATTAGAAGATTCGCTTGCTTTAGTTTATTGCGAACATCCCGTTTGCGTGATTCTTTCAGGTTATCGTAGAATTCCTTAAACTTCCCCGCATGAATATGAAACGCGACAGGGATTTTCCTCTCTCTTGCAATTTTCACAAAGACAGCGTGTTTATAAAACGCGTTGAAAGCTGGTGTGTGAACATGGACAACATCAGGCTGAAATGTGATTAGCACCCATAAATAGTGCAGGTACATGATTGGTAAATACAGCACAGTCAGCGGACGCAGTTTTTTCAGCCATCGGGGATAATCGGTATCAAATCCGCGAATCTGATACAGGTTTTTTATTCCGCTTTGCTCGAAATTATCTATGAAATTAGCCATGCCGCCGGGTGGAGGCGGATGGTAACCAACATTAAGGACTTTCGGTTTACGCGGATTCTGTTTTGGCATTGCGTTCATTTTATAGGAGTAAACAGCGTTAATCAACAATCGATAAAGCAAAAACCCCTCTGATTGCAGAGGGGTTGAATTTTAAAATTCCATGCGCTCATCGATTACTGTTCAGTTAACGTAAATACTGTTGCGTACGCGTTGGTTCCATCGGAGCTGGTTACGTGGATATCCATTGTGATTTCACCAACATCGATATGTTTGGGGTCACCGGTAATCGCTGTTGTGCCATCAATATCCTGGTACAAAACAAACGCCTCGTCACCGGGTGTATCATCGAACGCAAGCAGATAAACATGTCCGTTTTCATGCAGGATTGCGCCAAGCGCGGCAAACTGAGGCGCTTCTTCGCCAGTGCCGTCATCAAAAATGATTGGATCGTTGTCATCATAGGGTACGCACTCGACATCGAGAATCGCGCCATCAAGTGTATAGCCGAGAAGTGTTTCAAACGCGGTATCCACATCAAGCACCCATGCCTGACTACCGGGTTGATTACAGTCAAGAAGAATTAGATTTTCAGTTGAGGCTGAGCCGATAGACGCTGCAAAAACAGGTCCGCTGACGCACATAAACAGCCAGTCCTTGTCTGATCTGTCAATACCGACTATTTCCTCTCCGTTGACGCCGCCAAGGTTCCAGGCGTAATCGTAGAGTGTGTAGAATGTGGGAGCTACATAATAAGGCGGATAATGCCCGTAGTAGATAATCCTGTAACCAAAATCAGGCGTGCCGGGATTCATTAACGTCGAATTCGTGTTTCTGAACATCACGGAAAGAACATTATCAACCTGATCATAAGGGGCAGACCCCTGCGGATCGCCTGTCGCTGGTGAGCTGACAGTAACATGATTCGATTCATCCCAGCCCTCCCATGCAATCTGATTTTCAAGTGGTTCAGTTGTATCCACGCATACAAGCGCGAGGAAAGGATCATGCGGCCATGGGTCGCCCGGATCGGGCGGTATTTGTGTCGGGCGGGGAAGTGTCGGTTCCCAGTGAACCCACAGATTCCCCTCAGGGAATGGATCATACAACAGAGGATCAAGACCCGACAGGTCCATCGTTTCATTCATATCATTGTAGGATGAAATGAGAAAACCATTTTCAGCGACATCAAGACGGTATCCCGGCATCCCATCATCAGGAAGTGGATGCGTGCCTGTATCATTGGAGGGAAGAAGTCCCGGCGCCTGGAAAATGGAATTCATATAGTCATGGTCGAATCGGCTTATCTGATTCCATTCGTCATATACATAAACGCCATCGATATCAGCCTCCCCTGCATTTTCACAGACTCCCAAATCAAGTTCACCGGCTGGATCAACAGGCTGGTCAACTGTCGGGCCTGAAATAATCAGTGAGGATCTGGCCGGATCAGGTTCGTAGAGATAAAGCGGTGACTCACATATATCAACTGTAATTTCGCATTCCGCGAAAATAGTGATATTCGGAGGTGTGCAATCATCAGTCGCCCTGAAAGCAACAGTAATTGTTACCGGTTCCTCAGGCGGCGTACCGCAATTCGGATTTACGTATGGCCCTGTATCATCGAAAATGCCATCCGTGTTTGAAGCGTCAATGTCAAAAGTTGTGCCGTCATAATCGTAATCCATTTGATATTCAACTAAAGTTCCGCCGTTGGCTGATGCTGCGGACACCACGAAATTCTGTGTGGCACCGCTGAGAAGTGTCGTTATCGGGCAATCCGGCGAATCAATCTGGCCGGTGATAGGTCCGCAGCCATAATCCACAAAAACATGAAAAACCTGATAGGTGGCAAATTCAGTTATTGCGAACAAGCCATCCAGTGGATTGTCAGCCGGACCAACCCTCTTGATTCCCTCCATGCCTTCAAGAATCGAAAGCGTGTTTTGAGCGGGCGGATAACTGTCCAGAACCTTGACAAGACCGTAATAATCACCCGCATCGGCATCGCCGCTGTTGGTAATCGTATATGTGTAGGTCAGCGGGTCTGCCGTGTCGCGAGGTGCACCGGAAACCGGAGACGGATTTGTATCCGTAATTTGGGTTGACATGACATCAGGCACCATGATTGAAATCTGCACAACATCACTGGTTGCAAGCATATCATCAAGGTTTGAGCCTGCCGCGACACCATGATTCATATCAAGCACTTTTACATTTAGTTCCGCGTCAGATAACGGATCACCGCTCATAAGGTTCATACTGACAATCTCAATCTCGACTTTACTCGCGGCTTTTTTATTGTGCTGAGGAACCATCGCGGCTGGAGTAAATCTATCCAGTTTGCTCGCTGCGGCGATTCCGTATGTTGCCCCAATGGCATAGATGAAATCGAAACTAACATCATCAACAATGTCGAATTCATATTCCTGCGAATCAAAATCCGCTCCCTGCCCCATAACCAGATTACCGGATGGTTCAGTTGGAGCAGCTGGGAATCCTGTTGCAGGATTAGATGACACGTTGTAGTTGCCGGATGTGAAATCATCAAAGTGGAGAATGTACGGATGAATTGTGGTGGTTGTATTAAGGATGTCATCAAGAGATGAATCCAGATAACCGGTGTAACCATCGGCATTGGCAAGCAGCGGTTCGTGATATATCTTACCGAGAGCATTGTTTGTTGCCGCGCCGTCAGTAACAATAATGCCTTCAACGTTGTAAACAATCAGATCAGCGCGATTCATCGCGGTAATCGGGTTGCTCGGATTGCCCATCGGGAATGGATGTTTTATCGCGATTGACAGAACAATATTGCCGGATGAGTTAAGTGAAACGCTTTCAAGTTTCACACAATCGTAACAAGGCGAAACAGTCAGGAATCCCGTAATGTCAATTACTTCAATGACATCAGCAAGAGCGCCATCTCTCAATGGCACAAGTTCACCTGACAGGTTTGCGATATCAATATGCGCCTGGAAAATTCCAAGCATTCCTGTGCCGCCGGACGGGCCGCCATCCGCTGACCAGTCACTTACCGCGACTGGAAAATTGGAGTAGGATGACGCCTGGAAATCACTGCTATCCGGTGATGGCGTTGTAATGCCTCCTCCAGATGAACACGATGTCAGCATTAAGGCTAAAAAGAACAGCAATAATGCATAAGATGACCTGGAGCGTAACATAATAGAGCCTCCTTGGGCTTCAATTGAAGGATAATTATCTTATCTATGACACCCGGTGTTTCTAAACCGGAAATCATGCTGTTGCACCACGGAATCAAATAATAATATTACTGCGGAACACTTAAGTATGTTTGCCCTGAAATGAAAAAAACAATTGCCTGATAATATAAACGATAAATGCCATTAACCCCTTAATGCTAATTATATTTGTCTTAATGCATGGTGTCAATTGCAGAATAGCGTTGAATATCAGGAAAAATGGGAATCGGGAAATGGCGATTACTGGAAATGATGCTAAATTTTATTAGTGAAAAAGAATGGATTTCTGAGGACAGACTAAAGAACCGGGTCAAGCCCGGAATGACAGTAGCTTGTCATTCCGGCGAAAGAGGCTGTCGGAAAAGGTTGTTTTTTAATTCCAGATTCCTTCAAAGATGACAGATTGTCATTCTGAACTTGATTCAGAATCCACATCTTTTAGGTTTGAAGATGGATTCCGGGTCAAGCCCGGAATGACATTGAATACAATTACGGATTTTTATTTTTACTTCCTTGCTTATTAAGCCTTTTTCAACAAGCTCGAAAGCCGGAATCAGTTCTTATTTCGAGCAGCTTTCCTCAGTGAATCAATCGCTCTGCGATAGTTGCGCTTTATCCTTTTAAAAACATCCTTATGCAGATACCGTGGCGCGTAATTCAGAATCCAAAAATCGGTGAGGAATCGCTCGACAGCGTCAGTCGATTCAGGATAGCCATGCCTGACATTCGTGAGTATTTCCGTTGGTGTCGCGCCAATCGCTATCCTGTTGCCTTTATGGCGAAGCGTTTCCGTTAGCTGCGAGTAATACACCCGTGATTTACGCTTGAAAATCTCGGAATTATCAGGCGGATGACGAACAATCAAAACGACAATCATAATCGAGGCAATTAGAACGACCACGATAATGAAGTTAAAAATCAACTCCAAAGCAAACCATGTGTTTAAGGAATCCAGCAACCGTCCTGAATTGTAATAATAAAGTGAAACGGATTTTTTGGCAAACGGCTTTATGCGGTTGGTGTAGAACTGGCGTGGACTGTAAACATAAAGTTCGTTAATTAATCCACTCGCCACCGCGACCACTTCACTGGCTCTATCTTTTGTGTCATTCCACAGAGTGTTCGGAGTCGGGTCAAATTCAATCCAGCCAATTTCGGGAAAATAAACCTCGACCCAGGCATGGGCGTTCTTTTCACGGATAACATAGCTATTGCTGTTAAACGCGTACGTCCCCGGAGAATACCCGGTCGCGATTCTGCATGGTACATCAAGCGACCTGAGCATTACCGCCATCGCTGACGAGAATATCTCACAGTGTCCCTTTTTGGGATTAACCTCAAGTAAAAAATAGGAGATAACATCATATTCAGGCGGGCAATATGGCGGACTGGTTGAATATTTGCCAACCGATTTAAGATATTTCTGAATGGTAATTGCTTTTTCATAATCGGTCGTGGCGTTTGCTTTACGGGCAATATCCCATGAAATATCCCTGATTGTTCTTCCGTTTATCGGTTGCTCAATCGATTCAGGCAGCTGTGTGTACCGTTCAAGAAAATGTCCGGTGGAGCGCTCGCGAAGATATGTCGCTTCCATGCCGGATGGCAGATATGAACTCGCTGTGAAGTGATAGGCAAGGATTCCATGCGTGATAGGCTGGCCCTTGTCATTTTTCAGTTTTATTTCGGATGATGCATTCGTCCACAGGTCATCAATCCCTATCTTAAGTGATGTCGTTTCCCATGGGAGAAACAAAAACGAGGATGGATTATAACCCTTCACAAACGTAACTCTGCCATCATATTCAACCTTGTTCGCCTTCAACTCATCGATATATACCCCTCGCGATTCTGGCAGTTTAAACACACCTACGCCTGTATTGCCCATTAATACCGGGTCATGTCTCAGATGAAGCTCCCAGTCATTGTTCAATTCACCAGTTCTCTTCCATTCACCGCCGGCATACTCGTCCCAGACCATGGCTCGCATGTAACGCGGATAATCCATCTGAACTTCCATCACAACATCATTCGCGTTATCACCCTCACGGATAGTTTTTCCATGAGTTATTTTGAAATTGTTTTCGTTGAATCCAACATAGGTTTCCGTGTTCTCGTTCTGGCTGGTGATTGGAGCCAGACCCTCCGTACCATGCCGTTTTCCCAGATCATCAATCCTCTTGCCAAAAAGAGTTCTTAACTGCGCTGAATATCTCCTGTTTGTTCTCTGCTGATGAGGAATAATCAGATAAACAGTAGTGGAAATTAAAAGCGCGATTACACCATAGAGAAGCAGCATCCCTATCTCACGACGGGGTTTTAGGTTTTTCCTTATTTTTTCAAGTTCGAAATATCCCAGCCTGCTTTCATCTATTTCTCTTACTTTAGTCAGAAGATACAGGCATGCGATAATCACAAAAAAGTAAACCTGAAGCGAGATGATATAGTTCGATTCATAACTTGGGATTGAGCACAACAGGATTATCGTCATCGACACAACAAGCGGCACGAAAAAATCATCCCGATTGAACAGTATGTAACTTCTCAGCACAAGCAGCACAGCGAGCAGTTGCCCGAGAATCGTTCCAAAATACTCCGGCTTGTCCAGCATCTGCCTGAAATATATCGCGAAAAACACAAGCGCAAGCAGGTTTATCAGGATATCCATATACGACCTGAAACGGATATGGGCGTATATGCTTATAAGATACCCCGCAGCGAGAAATGTCCACAGGATATAGCGTATGTTATTCTCGCCAAAGACCAGGTAGTATGTGTTGATTGTCAGAAAGGAGAGAATGAAAAACGCGATATAAAGCGCCGCGGATGGTTTCCGGCGTGTTGGGTCGGGTTTTCTGTAGAGAATCAAAGACACTTACAATTTTAATTATACAGCATTAATCGCATTGATTGTCATTCTGAACAAGCCAATAGGTTGTCATTCTGAACAATCCAATAGTTTGTCATTCTGAACTTGATTCAGAATCCATTTCCTTTCGGCAGTATATGGATTCCGGGTCAAGCCCGGAATGACATCCACATATAAATTATGAATTGCAGGACACACTCTACACCATACTTGCCCGGAATGACATCAAACCCAATATGGATTTGAGGAGATTTCATAATCGGCTATTCATCACGATTGATTTTGCCATCTAACACACTGAACATCGCGATATCGTTCATACCCTCAAGCCATTTCTTCGATAAATCCCGGTCAACCGCGGTAATCATCAGCTGGCAGTCCTTTGGAAGCGCCTTGAGAACTTTCCTTCGGCGTGTCTGGTCAAGTTCGGAAAAAATGTCATCGAGAAGGATTACTGGGTTCAAATCCCATCGTTGCCTGAGAATGTGGTACTTCGCGATTATCAGCGCGACAACGGAAAGCCGCGTTTCGCCTCTGGATGAAAACTTGCGGATATCCTCATCGCTGAATGTCGATGTGAAATCATCGCGGTGGGGACCAAGTGTCGTGCGCTTGATTGCCATATCGCGCGGACGGCTTTTCCCATACGCCTCTTTCAATTGCTCAACCGAATTATCCTCATGAATAAAACTCTCAAGCGACGGCTTATACTCAAGCCCAATTGAAATCTCATCCTCGAATTCATCCTGCGATAACTGCTCAAGGATATTTTGTAATTCCGCTATTGCTTTCGCTCGCCGGGATGTCATCTCCATGCCAAGATTGCTTAGTATTTCCTCGTACGGCTCGAAACTCATCCCATCTGTAACGCGTGATTTAAGCATCGCGTTTCGAGCGGCGTACGCCTCCTTGTAACTTTTCAAAACGCGCATGTATGTCGGCTCAGTGAGAAGAATAATCTCATCGAGAAACCTGCGGCGGTTAAACGGTTCGCCTGTGAGAATTTTAAAATCCTCGGGAAAGAAAGTAAGCGCCCAGACTCCGCTGTCGTGTCCCGGCAGTTTTTTCCGCGCCTGACCATCCACAATCAGGCGTTTCTGATTTCCACGCTCGATAACGCACTCGACACGGTTGTGAACATCCTCGACATTCAGCTCAATTTCCCATTTCGCGAAATCGCCATCATGCGGGACAACCTCATGGATACGGCTCGCACGCGGAGTCCGTCCGTTCACAATCAGCGCGGCAGACTCAAGCAGATTGGTCTTCCCATGCCCGTTTTCGCCATAAAACAGGTTGACTCCCGGTGAGAGTTCCAGATGGAAATCATGAAGGTTACGAAATCGCGTGATGTTGATATGATTAATCCGCATGAGTTTATCCTTAAACCACGCGCATTATACACCAGTGGAAAGCGATAGGGGCATTCGCATCCTGCTTTTCTCCACCGGGAGCTTCGGCACCCTTGCCGGAAAAAGCCGGGAGCTTCGGCATCCTTGCCGGAAAGCAGAGGGCTTCAGCCCTCCTTCAACAACTGGGGTGCTGACGCACCCAAATTTTCCGGCAAGGGTGCCGAAGCTCCCGGGCATGAGGTATTTACAAATTACCAAATTAGTGAAAAAGATAACTTAAATTCTATTTCCTCTTAATCTTCTCCCAAGGAGTTTATTTAACTCTTTTCCTTGTTTGTAGTTTGCTCTTGAAGTATGCGCAATTTTCCCTAGAATGCTGTTTAATTGCTTAACTATACTCCCATCATCTGATAGATCTAAATTTTCTATATCTTTTCTATAATTTTCCATCTTCTCCTCAGGAATTTCAATTTTTCCTCTATCAACTCTGTAACCTGTTATTACCTG
>CBDURE010000110.1:0-11769 GCA_965369605.1 uncultured bacterium | reverse complement strand
GCACCCGATTTGGATTAAGTGTGGGCGGCACCCGATTTGGATTAAGTGTGGGCGGCACCCGATTTGGATTAAGTGTGGGCGGTACCCGATTTGGATTAAGTGTGGGAGGGAAAGAATCAACTTTTCCAACATCCTCGTGAGTGAGGGGTTGTTCAGATAAAAATTCAAGCTCATTTAAATCCGCACCAAACCCCTCACTAACGTTCAGGGCTCGGTTTTTAAAAATTGGATTCACAATGCAACGCTTTTTGGAACAGCCATAAATGCTGGCTAATCAAGGGAAACAAATTATTAATAATGTGATATTTCTCCAGTAAATAGCCCAAGAAACTGAGCTCTTGGGCTGTGAGGGGCTAATTCACGAAAATATAAATTACCACAGCCTTAATATATTGTCAAGCAAATTTTTATCATCTATGAGAAATTAATTTGGAATATACTTCCTCATGTTTCTTTGCCATTATTTCAGCAGTATATTCAGAAAAAACAATCTCCTGGGATTTTGCAGACCATTCATGGTACAAACTCTGATTTTCAAGCGCGATTCTGATTGCATCCGCCAGCAGCGATGGTTCTCCGGGTGGCACTGTCAGGCCGTTTACCGTGTTTTCAATCAATTCCGGGATTCCTCCAACATCGGTGGCTACGGGAACAACGCCCATCCCCATAGCTTCCAAAAGTGAAATTGGATGCCCCTCATTACGCGATGAAAGCACGAATATATCGCACTTGTTGAGTATCGCGGCTATATCATGGCGCTCTCCCAGGAAATGCACATCGTTGTTGATTTCAAGCGAAATAGCCAATTTTTGCAGATTTAATCTTAAATGCCCATCGCCAACAAGAAGAAGATACGCGTTATTAACTCTCTGCTTAAGCATTTTAAATGCTCTCAGCAGAGTTGCGTGATCTTTCACTTCGGAAAGCGCTGACACATTTACAATGAATCTGGCATCAGGATTGGATTCAAGAATTGAATTAATCGCGGACACCTCATCATCTTTTTTAGTTATAAGGTGATTGATATCAATTCCGTTTTTCAAAACAATGATTTTTTCAGGAGGCAAATCAACTTTCTGAATAAGGTATTTGCGGGTTTCATCTGAAACCGCGATTATCAAATCGGTTTTTTTTGCCAGGTAGCAGCTGACATATTTACGCCAGCCCACAATGTTTCCACGGCGTCCATGCTCAGTATGAATAAGTGCTGGACGATTCTTTTTGATTCTCGAAGCGGCTAGCCGTCCCCATAATCCGGCTGAGAAATTATGGGTGTGGACAATGTCGAACTTGCCATACGCAATGAATTTCTGCAATCGGGAGACAATCTGAATATCAAATCTGGACTTTTTAGGCACATGGGATACTTTCGTACCAAGTGTTTTTATCTCGTCAAAGACAGGGCCTTTTCTCTGCATGCACGCGGTCGTAATGTCAAAACGCTCTTTATCGATGCCGCGTATGAGATTGACAATAACCTTCTGCGCACCGCCTGTCTCAAGCGTGTGAATTAGTTCAAGAACTCGTATTTTCCCGGTTGCGTCTGGCACGATTATGGATCAGGAAGCGATTTTAGTTCCTTGTCAGATGATTTTTCCTTGTTAAGCCTTGAAACATTAGCAAGAAGAGCGAACAACATCAATTCAAGCCACATGAATTTAGTGTGATAAACGCCAAGGAAAAATGATGCGGCAAGCAGTCCGACAAGTCCCGCAATAATGCCTCGCTGTACCGCAGCGAAATATTTATCCTCAGTTCGTTCGAGAATCACCAGGTTTCTGAAACCCTTTTTGAAAACCTGATAAACAACACCGAACCATAATAACAATCCGATTATACCAAGTTCACAGACAATAAGCAGGTAATCGTTATGCGCGACTCTGCCGTATTCCCAGAAATGAATCCTGGTGGGGTCTTTCTTTAACTCATCATCGAAAGCCTTTGGAAATCCGCCAATCCCGACACCGGCAATCGGGTAGTTTTTGAAAACCTCCAATCCGATTAGCCAGATTCCAAGCCGTCCCCTGGGAACATCCGCAGTGGAGGTAATCTCAAACTGCTCGTGTCCCATGCGGTCTGAATATTTTTTCAGGTAATAAGGGGAGGTAATTAGAAATGCGATTATCAGAAGAGCTACAAGTTTTTTCTTGTCAGGAGTAATTGCAATCAAAGCAATGCATGCCGCGATAACACTCAGAACGAATCCACGGCTTACTGTCGCGAGCGCGCCCATGAAACATCCGAACGCCACAATCAAATGGGCGAATGCCCAGAATTTGGATTTGACATAATGGTATCCATAGAGCGCCAACGCAATCATCATGGGGGTAAGCAACATCGATGCGAATTCATTCTGGTCAAATCCCTCAATGCCTACCGCTCTTTCCTCCAGATAAAGCGAAAGGCTGAAACTCCTGAAACCCGCAAACATGCAGGTAATAAGAACAATACTGACCATTATGCTGAGTTTGTTCCGGTTATCAACAAGTGTCAAGGCGATGAAAACGGCAAAAATCAGCTGCGCAATCGCTCGCAGCATAATCCATCCTTTAGGAGGGAGTTGTGACCACGAGGCGCTGATATACATCCAGCAAAAGAAAATAATTATCATCACAAGAAAAGGATCCCATTTAATCAATTTGAATTTTCTTGTGAGAAATACATAAGGACCCCACACAATAACAAGGAGAATACCGCAAAGGCGGGGGATGGAGGCGTTAACGCCCTCAACTCCCTGAAGAGGGATAACGTACAACGGGAGGCTGGCGACAAAAAGATAGAAAGCATAAAGCGGATTGTAGAAGAACAACACTATAATTGGTATCGCGACAAGCCCGATAGCTGCAAAAGCGTTTAATCCGCAGAGTAATCCGAAAAAGAGGCAGAGAAAAAAGAAAATCACAATTGCCCATGTTTTATGCTGCAAAAGAGATTTAGGTGCCTGTTGCCTTCTGGTTGCCGCGGATTTCTGAGAGTTAAATGTCAGGAAGTGCCTCAATCAACCCCCCCCGTTTAAGATTCATTTTCCTTTTGCCTGATTAATACACTTCGAGGCGGCATCGCCATGACTACAGTGTTTGGGGGAACATCCTTGCGCACAACCGCGTATGGCCCAACCTTGACATTATTGCCAATGTTGATTTCGCCAATCACAATGCAACCGGTGCCGAAATAGACATTATCTCCAATGGTTGGATATCCGGTTGACGCTTCAGTTCTGCCAATTGTAACATGATGCGATATGTTGCAGTTGCGTCCCATCTTTTCCGCACCGACCCAGATTCCACCGTGATGGTCTATGTAAAAACCCCTGCCTATGTCACATCCGTTTGATATCATAATTCCCCATGTTATCTGAAAGACGGATGATGTTATTCTCAGTATTACATTAAAAATCTGGTAAAAAATGGGAATTTTTGTGTACATGTTCCAGCGGGTCAGCCTGTGAAGAATAAGCACCTGTATCCCGCTGCATGTATATGGATATATCAGGCGAAGCAGGAAATTGCGAGATTTGACAAAGTCGCGAACACGCTTGATGTCATATCTCAAGGCTATTAATGGATTTTCCTGAAATACCTGTCTTGCCATATCAATGTATCCCTACATATTTACACTTCATTATTCAATTTGTAACCCGGTGTCCCTTCACCGGGGCAACGCGCAACTTATCCCCAATTCAATTTGTAACCCGGTGTCCCTTCACCGGGGTAATGCGCAACTTATCCCCCAGGCTGTCGCATTTCCCTAATAAATCTCACTTCATTATTTAACATCGTCAAAAATCACGCTTTGTGATTAAATCAGATTCAATCCGTATAAATATATCTTATCACGATAAAATAAAATCCATAGACCACCCTTTGGTTTATCCTGTACATAATTCAATCTAAAAAAATCATGTGGTCTTTTTTCTGGAAGTGAATTCACGCACCATTGAAATAACAAAATTCAGCGTATTTCGATTAACAAAATAAGACGCGGCTAAAAACGCAATGCATGTTACTATCCCCACTGAAATGACCTGCAGTATCGAAAACGCCACGCCAACCGAAATCGTGCCTTTATACTGTGCGAAAAAGACATATCGATTCAGCAGGTAGCCGACACCCAGGGCGAAAAATGATGCTATCCCCAGCTTGGCTATATGCTTGATTACAAACAGGTCAATAACATTACCGATTTTTTTGCGCAGAAGGATAATCGAAAGAATTACGCTGATTATGATTCCCACTGCGGTAGATGCCGCAATTCCTATTACTCCCCACTTGTAGAGATACGGAAGCGCCAGCCCGAATGTCAGTCCGGTAAACAGAATATTGAAAACCACGTTAGCCAAAACGTTGACGCTTGAAATAGCCAAAGGTATATTGAAATCCTTGTATGTGTAGAACACATTGAAAAATTGAGTGTTTATCAGGAAAAACAGCGACCAGATAATTTGAATCCTGAATATGTAGAACGTTGTGTATAGGTTTTCCGGAACCTGCGCGAACTTGCCATGAAAAAGAATCAGAGTCGCGATGGGCCTCGCGGTGAGCATCGCTGAGATTGCGATTGGAAGTATTAAAAATATAACAACCAGTATTCCCCTGACAAGAAGCGTTTTATATTCCTCAGTTCGGTTCAACGATTTCAGCGAACTTAATTTCGGGAGAATCGCGTTTGAAAAAGCGGTTGAGAAAATCAGGACAATTAAAATCATTTGTCCGGCAAACTGAAGGCAGGTAACCATGCCCTCCTGCCCGAGGCGGCTTGTGAAACTGCGGTCGATTACAATATTCATCTGCGCGACAACCATCGCGACATACGCCGGCGCGATGGGGCGGACATAGCTGTTGAACATGCCCGGTGCAAATAAATCAAACGGATTCCATCTGAATCCCGTGCGATATACAAAATAAGCGAGATATAAAATCTGGCAGACTCCGCCGGTTACATATCCGAGAACCATTGAGAAAATTCCCAGATGGCTGTGGAAAAGAAGGATGCAGATAAGCACATTGATGCCGTTTATGAAATTCAAAACTGATGGCGAAATCACCTGATCGTTGGCGTAGAGTATCGCCGTGAAACTTCCGATGAAAACATTCAAAAACAAAACAATGAAAGCAAGGCGGAAAAGCCAGTTAGCGTAGGTAATTTTGTCATGGCCTACATCAGCGGGGAAATGGAAAAAAACCTCCCGGATTGGGGCGGCGTAATATGAGCATAAAACAAATAGAACAAGCGATATGATTAGAACGTAATTGATTGATGTGCTGACCGCGCGATTGAACGCCTTTCGATCTCCCCTGACCAGAATATCCACATACCGCGGAACCAGCGCCTGATTGAAAACCACCGGCAGTATTTCGAAAAACACGATTGTCGAACCAAAGACACCAAAGAACATGTCCGTGTAAGCATTAGCGCCGAATGTCGCTGATGTTACACCGAGTCGAACAAGCCCGAAACACTTGGTTACAATCGCGATTATTATCAGGAGGAACGTTTTTTGGGTCAGGTCGCGAACCTTATCCTGAAATGACCGTGAATATGGAGCAATCGGTTTCGATTCTTTTTTGTCCGGTATGTTTATATCAGAACCCACCAATACTAGTTTCCATCAGATGGAACATTGTAATAATCATATCGTGGTAAATTCTGATTATAAGTTAATCGAAACCAAATCTCAATCGGGAGAATGAGATGCGTTTTCAAAACGGAGGCGGAGGGATTCGAACCCCCGGGACCCTAACGAGCCCAATGGTTTTCAAGACCATCTCCTTCAACCACTCGGACACGCCTCCGCATGAAATTGTATTACTACATTGAAGATAACGCAACATTGCTGATAGTTTTAAAATTAAAACATAATCTATGTTAAACAGCAGAGGGTTTAAGAGCCTGTCTGTGAATGTATCGCAAACAAGAAGCCCCCACCCCGGCTCTCCCCGCGAGCAGGGAGGGAGAGTATTATTTCTCCCCTTCGCAAGCATATAGATCAGAAGTATTGTTTACATATGCATAAGAATTTCCCCCCGTTCGCGGGGGGATTAAGGGGGGGATGAGATATAAAATAACCTTTTCTGACAGGCTCTTGAACCTTCTGCTATTAACTAACCCTTATCATCCTCGACATCAACGACTGATACCGATGTCCGCATATCTTCCTTATCCAGATCATCGAGTTCATTCATTAGCATCTTGTCATTATCATCATTTTCATCACTCGTGGCGTATTCAAGTTCATCTTCCGAATCATTGCCATCCAGAACATCCTCATCATCGGTCCACGATTCATCCGCGTTGATGATTCCGATTCGCTCGCCCTCGATAACCTCCTCACCCTCGAAAACGTATATTCCTTCGAGTATCCCATCAGTGGGCGATTCAATTTCGATAGTTGTTTTTTCCGTTTCCAACTCAACGATGATATCGCCCTCATAGATATAATCATCCACATCCTTGAGCCATCGCGCTATCTGGCAATCGATTATCTCATCGCTGATTCTTGGGATTAATATATCAAACGTTACTTTTTTCATCCTGCTACCTGCGTTATGATTATTTCTTAAAGACTAAATAGTTTTCTCTACTGCCAAATTATATGCTTCCTCAGCTTTAAACGAACTTCTGTATGTTGGCGCTGCTAGCATGACCTTGAATCCTGTTTGCCTGCCGGTCTCTTCAATCAAATCAAATTCATCAGGTGTAACATATCTGTCAACCGGCATCTGTGCCTTCGTAGGCCTTAAATACTGCCCCACGACCATTATCTCACAACCAGCTTTTCGCGCTTCAGTTAAAGCGTCGGACAGTTCAGGCAGCGTTTCACCAAGTCCCACGATGAACGCCGATTTGGTTATTGCCTTGCCGCTGCTCGATGTTATTTTCAAAACCTCAAGCGAGCGATTCCAATCCGCGCCTTTTCTGACCCTATAATATAATCGTGATACTGTTTCCAAATTGTGTGCTAAAACATCCGGTTTGGAATCTAAAACCAGATTCAGGGCATCCCAATTGCCATCGAAATCAGGAATCAACGCCTCAACCAGAGGAGGTTTTGGAAGGTTTTTCAAACGCCGTATCAAATCCGCATACACAGATGCCCCACCATCGGGAAGGTCATCGCGAGTAGGGGAGGTTAGTGTGATATAGCGTAAATTGAATTTTTCAACCGCTTTGAAAATAGCCCGGGCGTCTCTTTCAAATTCCGTGTATGGCTCACGTTTGGATTTATCCACGGAACAGAAACTGCATTGGCGAGTGCATCGCGGCCCGAGAATAAGGAACGTCATCGCTTTTTCATTGAAACACTGTCCCCTGTTAGGGCAAAGCGCGGATGAGCAGACTGTATGAACGTTATATTCCCTCAGGAAATCCTCGACTTCATCGATCATTTTCGATGGCCTGTATCGCACCTTAACCCAGCTGGGATGTTTGTTATGTTTTCGCTTTTCGTTCATCTGCTCAATTACTGTTTTTAAATTATTATTATCAATCTTCTCAAACCTCACACCAAAAACTAATTCAATGTAAGCAACCATTTTATCAACAAATTTAACGATACACCCTCAAGATTATAATCAGCAAGAATATTTATCGCCAGCTTTTCAAAATTCATGGCTGGATGTTCAATATCATAGTTGGGAAAATCAATGAAAGGATAAATCATGATTAGCATGTGGTAAAATAATTATGTATCAAAAGGGGATGATTATTATGTATTTTAATAATTATTTGTATGGGAAAAAGCGATATGCAAAAAAAATATCCTCTTTTAATGGTTTATTTTATCGTTTTCGGATTACTGATTGCGGGATGTTCAGCCAGAGCATCATCACCAGTGGCACCATCGGATACACCATCCGATTTATACCAATCACTGCCCGATATTGAATCCGATGGATCAAACAGAATTCTTCTAGGATCATGGACAATGGATTTTGACTATGAATCCATGACAGCAACAGTCGAGCCTGACCGTTCGGCATTTATTCACTATCAGGCAAAGAATTTAATTCCAACACCTGAAGTTATAATCGACCATGTGAACCCGGAGCATATTGTTTACGCTGATGTTTCCCTTACAAACCCTTATCCGTTTGATGTCTATGATGTTCGATTGATTATAATGACTGATGAAGACGGCCACACGCAATTAGCGGATGATAACTGGACTGGGCTTTTTGATATCGCCGGGGGAGAAGATATAAACCCGTTTAGGGATTACTCAATAAATTCATTAGAACGTAAATTCCCAAGCGGAAGGCGTATAACGGAAACGCTGTATGTTTATAACCCACCCGGCAGTTGTCCAATCCATTTTACTATTGATGCCTCCTATCCATCCAATTGTGAGGAGCCGTACCAAATAAACTATTTTTTTTTATGGGATTATTTATACGAAAATGTTGGCGCTCATACATATGGTCTCACCAGCGTTGATGACTGGCAGGATGATGTAAGTGAGGTTATTATGCATTGCCCCGAAATAACAAATGAACCTGAATCATATTTTTATCAGCACTCATCGCCAGGATGGTGGGAATTGCATATTGTCAATAACGCTGGCGCTCCTCATGGCGTGTATCAGGGGGTTATTACCGCGAGATCAGCCAACTCCGGCTCGCTTGCGATACATAAAAAAGTTGAGATTCACGTTACAGAAGGCACGCAGCTGATAATACCCGGATTTCAATGGGTAAATACATGGGGCGGCCCCAGTTTATCTCCTGGATGGGATAATGGAAATGCAGTTGTAGTCGATGATTCCGGAGATGTGTATGTCGCAGGTAACTTCGCTTATGATGTGGATTTTGGTGATGGCATCATTATTCAATCCAATGGAGGGTGTGATGCTTTTCTGTCCAAATATGATTCAAAAGGCGATTTAATCAAGGTTGTTACATGGGGGGGAATCGGTGGGGAAGATGCAGCTTCAGTTGTAACCGATAACTCCGGGAACGTGTACGTTGCAGGCATCTTTTATAGTGAAGTGGATTTTGGTGATGGCAATCCAATTCAGCCTAATGGTAGAAATGACGCCTTTCTGCTAAAGTTAAATTCCAATGGCGATTTTATCAGTGTGAAAATATATACTGGAAGCGGTCGGGAATTCGCTGCTTCAACTGCGATTGATAACTTCGGGAATATGTTTGTTACAGGTTCCTTTGATAGTCAAGTGGATTTTGGCGATGGCAACCCAATTCAACCCAATGGAGAATATGATATTTTCCTGGTCAAATATAATTCAAATGGCGATTTTGACTGGGTTAGAACATGGGGTGGGGTGGATTGGGATACTGGAAGTGCAGTTGCAGTTGATGGCCAGGGTAATGCATATGCAATTGGAGGATTCAAAGGAACAGTAGATTTCGGTGATGGCAGTCCCATTCAATCTAATGGCAATACTGATGTTTACTTATGCAGTTATGCCCCAAATAGTGATTTTAACTGGGTTAAAACATGGGGAGGTATGGAACACGATGATGGAATATCAGTGGCTGTTGATAATTCGGGACATGTATATTCTGGCGGTCTCTTTCAAGATGAAGTAGATTTCGGTGATGGCAATCCTATTCAATCCAGTGGCAACTGGGATGCTTATCTGCTCAAACATAATCAAGATGGCGATTTCGTCTGGGTGGAAACATGGGGAGGCAGCGGTAGCCAATATTCGTCATCAATTGCGGTTGATAAAGCCGACAATGTGTATGTCAGCGGTTCTTTCTATGCGGGAATTGATTTCGGTGATGGCAACCCTATTCTTTCGATCGGTGATGCAGATGCTTATATCAGTAAGTTTGATTCAAATGGCGATTTCATTTGGGTAAAGGCATGGGGAGGAATGGATTCTGATCTCGCTCGATCAATTGCTATTGATAAAGCCGGCGATACCTCCGAGTATGTGTACGTTACAGGTATCTTTCGAAGAACTGTAAATTTCGGTGATGGCAACCCTCTTGCAACTAACGGTGGCCAGGATATTTACTTGTCGAAATTCAGTATTGAGTAAAGAAAACATTGATTGCTGTAGTACTTCACACTACCGATAAGACTCATCATGTTCCCGGCTAGTGAGAAGTAGGGCTTCAATAATGCAAATATTTTTTTAAAAGTCTCGATTAATAATATTTTCAAAATTAACTTTTTCAAGCCCCACATCAAAAACGGATTCAATCTGAGCAACTATTTTATCAACGAATTCAAGCCTGTCGATTTTATCACCGATTTGCTCCGACAGTGATGTCATCGTTATCCCGTCAATGCCACACGGAATAATCATTTTAAATCCGCCATCATCCTTCTCCAGATTAAATGACATTCCATGCATTGTAATCCACTTTCTAACCGCGAGTCCGATGGATGCTATCTTCGATCCATTGCACCAGATACCGGGATAATTCTTAACCGGAACTCCGGTGAGTGAATAATCAGCGAGAATATTAATCACCAGTTTTTCAAAATCCCTGACAAGATGCTCAATATCATGGTCGGGAACATCGATGAAAGGATAAATCATCACCTGCGATGGCCCATGATATGTAATATCTCCGCCTCGCTCAATTTCAAAAATCTCCCGTCCGCTTTCTTTGATTCTATCTTCTGAATCCAGCAGGCTTGATTTCTTGAAGCTTCTGCCATACGTAAAAACACCCGGCGTATGCGATGTAATCAGCCATGTATCATCGATTTGCCCCAGATGGCGCGCCTTGTGCATTTGCTCCTTAAGCTGGAGATAATCGCTATAGGCAATTGATTGTATGTATGTCCATTTACTCATGTTCTAATTTCAACGAACTTTTGCCTTTCACCCACAAATCACAAAAAGACGTGATGTGTGGGCGGCACCCGGCGAATACATCTGTAAAACGTAGGAGAGGGTTTTAAACCCGCCCCTACGGAAATGCACTATCCCGCGTTTTAAATTAAGATTTTCCTTCCCGATACGCTCTTAAACTTTCTGCTATTCCAAATCATTCTAAATAATCTTCTCAACGGCATCGGTCTCAAAAATCTGCCTTGCGACTGTAATGAACTTAACCTTGCTTGCACCCGCGGCATTTAGTGTTCTTGCACATTCCTCGATTGTCGCGCCGGTTGTCATGACATCATCGACAAGAAGAATCGATTTGCCGGAAATAGCATTTTCATCCGCGACCTTAAACGCGCCCCGTATATTTACCAATCGCTCATCAAATCCCAATCCGGCCTGCGATTCAGTATCCCTGATGCGAGTCAGGATGTCATCACGGTATGAAATATCAATCGCTTCAGCAAGCTTTTTGGCAATCAATCCTGATTGATTAAATCCTCTTGAAATAAAGCGTTTCCTGCTTAGAGGGACAGGATGGATATAATCGCACCTGAGATTTTCAAGCAGATTTTCCTTGACGATTCTCGTTTGAATCAATTTTGAAAAAAACGCCGCGATGCCTTTCTCCCTTTCGTATTTCAATTCACGAATCAGCTTTCCAATCGGGTCATCATAAAGGGCAATCGAGATACCGCCATCGTGATGGCCGAATTCAACAGCGCATCTGGGGCAGAAGGATTTATACTCGTCCTCAAGAGGGATGCAGCAGTGTTTGCATCTTGGCTTGTCTATATACACAATTGTTTGGAAACATGAATCACACAAATATTTCCCCTCAATTACAGAGCATCCACGGCATCCAATGGGATAGATAAATTCGAGAAATCCCAGCCACGCTTCTTTTATCCAGAATTTTATTGAATACATTACTACTGTCCGGTTAAGTTTGAACTAAAACATTTAAA
>CBDURE010000109.1:0-11830 GCA_965369605.1 uncultured bacterium | reverse complement strand
CTAACTTACTAACCTACTAACTTACTAACCTACTAACTTACTAACCTACTAACTTGCTAACTTTCTAACTCTCTTCTATTTTTTCTAATGAGCTTTCCACAATTCTGTTACGGCCTGTTTCTTTCGCCTCGTACAACGCCTTGTCCGCGGTGTTGATTATGTTGTCCAGTGAATAGTTCGCACCTTTTTCGAGACAGACAAGTCCTACGGAAACAGTAATATGCATTTTCTCATCGGATTCAAGAATGTCTATTGGATGATTTTCAATGGCCTTATGAAGACGATCAACCACGGCTCTTGCGCTTTTAAGGTTGGTTCGCGGAAGAAGAATCACGAATTCCTCACCGCCGTAACGCGCGATTATATCGACCTTGTCCCTGATGCTTGAGCTGAAAACACTCGCGACACTTTTCAGAACAACATCACCCTGCAAATGTCCGTAAGTGTCGTTTACACATTTGAAATTGTCGATGTCGAGCATTGCAAGGGACAGCGTGTCGTTAAAACGTTTGCACCTGACCAGTTCGTTTTTAAAATCCTCATAGAACGCGCGCCGATTCGGAAGTCCTGTCAGTTCATCCACGGTTGAAAGGCGATGAATCTCCTGATACAAGAGCGCGTTGTTCAGTGCAAGCGAAATGTGATACGCCATCAAATGAAGCGTTTTCAGATAGTAATCCTGTCTTGCCGCGGTTTTGAATGTTTTTAATGTAAGTGTGCCAAGCGTTGTGTGACGCGCCTCAAGTGGCACTGTGAAAATGGTCGGGCTTCCGGATTCAGTATGGTTTCTTTGCGGAAACGTACCAAGAGGGATTTCAGTTGGTTCCTCGGTGAATTCGGGAACGTCAACCGGCTTGTATATTTCACTGTATTCCACAGCTTCCTGCAGGAAAGCAAGTTTGGCACCGTCAGACATTTTCTTATCAGTGAAACTGAAAATTTCGTTGTTACGGAAAATCTGAATCGCGCCAGAGGAGTATTCCAGAATGTTTCCAAGCAGATGCATTATCGAACGGGCCATTTTTCTTAAATCAGCTGGTTCCTGCGCAAGCAGGGCGATACGACTGGTAATTGCTCCCTCAATCAGGGACTGATCAAACAATTGAGAGTAGTTTTCAACAAACGAATAACCTGAAAACTCGCTTCTAATATTCAACCATGTTTCATCATCAATACTGTTAGAGGCGTGTTTTTCAGCCAGTTTAATCGCAATGCTGAGCATCTCGTTGAATTTCATATCAGTCGAATTCCTGCAATATTCCAATTGCATTTCACCTGCCCAGAATTCCCCGATTTGATAGTCCTGGCTGACTATCATCATCAGTGGAATATTCGTGAGATCATGATGTCTTCTCATGATATGGGCGATTTGAAATCCGGATATTGTTGCAAGGTCCGATTCCAGAATAACCAGATGCGGCTTGTGTTGATGCAGGGATTGAAGCAGCTTAAGCCCGTCGTTAACCTCAACGACGTCATGTTGCTTTCCAAGCTCGTTTTTGAGAGTTGCAAGGTCAGTTAGCGTATTTATCCCGATTACAATACGATAGGTTTCCGTTGAATTATCGATTTTCTTGTCTGTAATTTCACTTACCTCAGCTGGATTCATGTAAATAATATCCAACCATGATGCCAGGATTTGTTTCTCCTAATATTATATAACACAAACAGAAAATATCTTTCTTAATCGGTTTGAATGCGCTTGTTTTTATCATTCTGAACGTAGGAGCGACGCTTGGAATACTGTCTCAGAACCCGTCTTTTTCTGTCATTCTGAGCGAAGCGAAGAATCTCTCCTGGACAGCGGGGATTATTTTTGTCAGGTTTAATCATTAACACCGCAACGTATAGATTCTTCGCTTCGCTCAGAATGACAATCTTTCGTACATAATCCTAAATTCTGAGGCAGCTTCCAAGCAGCACCCCTACGAAGATTCTGTCCTATTCACAAGTTGCATTTTACACAAATAAAAAAAGGCGGCTAATAGCCGCCGAGTAAATATCAAATGTAAGTTGCATCTATGTCTTTGGCGGTGTGAATGAACCGCGTGTGAGACGGACGCCGTCAACCGGAACCTCTTCAAACGCTTTGATTGCGTAAGGTTGGTTTGAACTGTTGTTCATGAGAACTCGCTGGTCAATAATTTCAGCGTTGTCAAATTCCCAGCCGGTTGTTTCATAGCTGAGATAGTTTTCAGCGCCGAAATCAACGATCCAGAATTTGTCGCGGGAAACATCAAGCTTGCTCGTTCCGTTTGCGACTCGCACCGTACCGCGTGATTCAACACGATAAACGTAACTTCTCGTTGTAATGTACGGGCTTATCCACTTGAAATCATCAGCGCTGAATAATCTGAAGCGTTGCTGTTTATAGAAGATACTGTCCGGATTTTTCGGTGCCGTACTATTACCCGGTTCATACGGGCTT
This sequence comes from uncultured bacterium, assembly GCA_965369605.1. Taxonomy (GTDB): domain Bacteria; phylum JAJVIF01; class JAJVIF01; order JAGGVT01; family JAGGVT01; genus JAGGVT01. The sequence goes on along the minus strand of CBDURE010000109.1, from coordinate 9,402 downwards.
AAAATCTGTTCGGGATCTATGCCATGAAGCCCAAATGTAACCGAGAATTCTGTCTGGTATATTGGTCCCCAAACCGCAAGAGCGTTGGGACCGTCGAGAATACCATCCGAACCCATAAAAGATGCCTCATCGACAGGATCCACTTGCAAATTGCACGGCGTCGGAACAACATACCTGTTGTTGCCGTCAAGTGAGACAGTTTCTTCAGGATCAGGACCGTAATCGTTGTCGTAACCCTCCAACAGCCAGTTAACCGGCAATTCGCCGTTGTAAAGCTGGACATTGAACAGGTCGGCGATATTTCTAAACGGCGGTTCGGGGTCGTACAACGGGCGATCTTTTGTGAATGGATCATCATCGAGGTCATACGGTGCGAATGGATTGGCACGGTAATTCTTACCGGTGTCTCCACCGTCCACCAGGAATATCAAATTATCGGGAACCGTTTCACGTGTAATGGAGAAGGAATGGCTATTGTTGTCGTAACATTGAGATTCGAATGATCTTGACCGGTTGTTATAAATCCATCTGCGGTATTCATCAACCTGATGCGCGTATGTGTCAGCTATCGCGAGAGCGTAAAGCCTTTCAACATTTGATGTTCTGTCATAGGCAAGGTTGATTGGAGTTGTCATCATTGAAATTGTACTCTCAACCAATGGCGCTGATCCATGAAACTCATTATTACTGTCCTGATAAACCGCTCCCTGGAACATCAGAAGGAATAACGCTCTAAGCACACTTCGAGGCGCGGTATTTATATTCACTTTTCCGGGGTATGCCTGCGGGATAAAGGTGAACGGGTCCTCACCAGCAAGAAGCGGTGTATAGGATGGCCTGAAAGAAAGGACATCCGCGCACATTTGCATCTGATCAACCACGTGTTGAGGCATGACGGGGAGATCCATAAATCTCCAGTTCTGGTCATCACCCTCGTCGAGGCTTTCCCTGAATGCCAGCGATGCTTCCTGAATCACCTGAGCGAGTTCCTCTCGATATGTCTCATTCCACGGATCACCATCCGGGTTAATTGCGCCATCTGGATATGTAACCGCAGTGCCTGGCGCTCCGCCGGGATCGCCATCGGCCTGGGTCGCTACAGTTGTCTCTCCCCAGCCCCAGGATGGGAATAACTCGTTTTCAGGGCTGGTGGTAATGTTTGTCGGAAAAGTTGTTCCACCTCTGCTAACAGTGTAAATGTCAGTAGATCCACCAAAAATAGGCACTCCCATGAAACACAGCCTGTTGCCGTGCGGATCCCAGTCAGGAGCAAGCATGAATAAATCCGGTCGTACAACAACCACCTCTCTGCGGTTGTCAACTAGATTCTGGATTATAATCATGAAAGCATTTCCAACCGGGGGAGGGAACAGCTCGTTGAAATTAATTAGAGTGTATGCTATCCATTCGCCGTCAGGACTAAAATCGGGATACAGCGCGAAGAAGCCATCGGGGAGATTGGTTATATTGTCCGGGATTCCAGCTGTGGGCCCATCAAGTCGAACCATATAAATATCAGTGTGCTCAGTTAGCGGGTCTCCAGCGAAATCAAGTTCACCGCCACCGGCAAACGCAATCGTGTTTGCAATAGGCGACCAGTCAGGCGACGCGGCTTGAAAGAAATCTCCACCGGGACCTAACGGGATGCTCATTGAGGCAAGAGGAATATGACTGTTCCAGTTTGTGCTTACTCTTGAATCCGATGGGATATCATAAACGGAAAGCGTCTGGTCTCCCATACCGGTATCTTTATCAACATAAACGAATTGCGTTCCTTCAGAATTATATGATGGATGATAACCCTCGGCGTTGCTCATCTGTGTAAGAACAATGCCACGCGGGATATCCACTTCATACATGTCTTCAAGGGCGTTCAAGGTGTCGAACATAAGTTTGGTTCCGGAGAAATCAATATCGCAGGAAAGCCCGTCGTCCGTATTGGGAATTGGGTCTCCCGGTCCGCCAATGTTGGTCGGTTCGAAAGAGCTCAATCCGGCGCCGTCGATTGACGCGATTATCTGCGTGGCTCTGACAGACATCGGGACCATTGCGAGTGTTCCAAGGTCGGGAACATTGAGCATCGCCGGATAAGCCGGATTTGCGGGTTCCTGGAAATTGCGGTGGTTTCGCTCGCGGTATGTAATCTGGCTGACTGGCTGCGAATCAACGTTCATGTTTGTTTCCGCTTCAGCTGTAACGGGGTCTTTCACAGGTTGAAGAATATATTCATCGTTAAGGTCGCCGTCATTGTTAAGGTCAACAAGGCCATCTCGCCATCTGAAAAGCGATTTGGTTCGCTCAATACCGAGGAAGTTCTTAAACAGAATATTTACGAAGTAATCATCCTCGTTGCATTCGTTGAAATTTATACGGTAATCATGATGATCGGCGAAGAAAGAACTTGTTTCCGCATCGGCAATATGCTCTGTGTCGTAAGTGTAAACAGTGCAGGTGCGGTTGAGAGTTTCAAAATCCTCCATCGCCAGTGGCCAACAAGGGAGAGTCGGGTTGTTAATGTCATCATAATAACGACGCCCCGGATCGTTTAAAAAGTCTTTTGGATTATTGTAAACCTGCCACGTTCCCTGATTGGGTCTTGTGGCATCGCCCATTCGACCTCGTCCATTTATCAACCGATCTGTCAGCATCTCGATTGGGTCTTCGGGGTTCAAATAGTCTTCGTCCGTCATGTCAGGATCTGGAATATCACTCAGATCCTCTTCTCCATTCCCATCAGCGTCATAATTTAGATCAAGCCTTTCCCTGACAATAAGCATGTTGCTAAGAATCCAATCCGCTTTCTTCTGTGCGAGATTAAACCTGTCAAGGCTTGTGAGTTCCCTGTCCTCCATGAGCAGAGCGGTTACCATGTCCCGTGCTATCAGGTAGTTTGAATAGTTCGCATTGTCGTCATCGGTCATTACATTTCTCCACGAGCCAACAGTGTTACCACCGAAATCATCATATCTGGCAAGTGGAACTTCCAACGACGCACCGTTTGAATTGTAATCGTAATTCACGCCCTGAAAAATAATATTCATGATTGTGTTCAGGTTGAACCTTGCGGATTCATCTGAAGTAATCGATTGAAACCATGCGGGAAGGTAATCATCACCGGATGAACCAACCGGATACTGTGTAACCGAACCGGGAAGAGGTTTGTATTCCTTGTTTCTCGCGGTCATGTTACCAGGCCCGAAATGCAGGTTCGACCACTCGGAGTTCAGCACCGCTTCCTGCAGTACCGGGTTGTTCAAATATTGATTTTTGTCATCCTCACCCCATACGCCATTATCATCGATGTCATCGAGGCGGCCGTCATAAACAAGCGCATCCTCAATCTCATTGTTGTAAACAACGCTTCCAGCAGCTTCACCCGGATTTGTGTTTCTGAAATAGCTTGCCGGTCTTGCGATATAGTTAGGTTTAACATAATCGGGATGCGATGAGGACATATGCCAGTTCTCAGTCACATAAACAGCCGGCGCCTGGTCTTCATCAACATCATCCGTATCCGCGGCGTACGCGTTAATAGGGGTAACCTGGCCCGCGCCCCGGAAAATGTCCATTGGCAGAAGTATATCCGACAGCGTGTTGTAATCATCATTGAATGTTCTCTCACCATGATCATCCATTCCAAATGGAACGTTCATCATAATCCATCTTGTCGGAACACTGTATTCATCGAGGTTGCCCGGAGGGTCTGAATTGAAAGACGGGTGAAATTCATTCTCACGTGAATGTTCCGCCATGAAGTATGTGAAGTTGTCGGGATGACGTGCCCACGATTCCGCGAGGTAGTCGATATCATGCCGTCCGCGTGCCATTCCGGGGACATAGTATGCGTCATTCGGTTCAATCAACAATGGGAAATGATCCGGAACATGGCGAGTCGGGTCAACGATATAATCACCGTAGAATCCACCCTGATTGTCTTCCATCAGTGCCGCTAACGCTACGTCGAAACCCTTGTCGGCTTCATGCAGAGCAATTTTGCTGTAACCCTCGTTCGTGGGCAGCATTGTCTCAATCTCAATCGTATTGAGAATGATCAGCGTTACAGGCAGGATGAGTGATATGAATATCAAAACCGCAGCGAGTACAATTCCTTTTTCATTCTCAAACGGTTCTGAGAGTCTTTTTCTAATCATGTTAATTATGGCCATTTGAGGTAACCTCATTAAAATCACCTGGCGAAAGATTGTATCTTTATAAAGTTAAAAACTATAATTCGGATTATAAGAAACTAAGCCCCATGTGAAGATGTCCCGCGGCTTCACGCGATGTTGAATACAGCACAGGCGGTGAGATAATTGTCTGCAATGTAACAAACCGTCCCGGGTCAAATCCCGCATTGCTGTTCGGATCAACAAAGTCAAAAAGAGTGTCAGAATCACCTGGATTGATTATAAGGTCTCCGGGTAGCACAACACCTTCCCTGTAGCTGTCCAGAGCGTGCCATAAAGGATCAATCTCGTTCAGATCATCCGTACGAGATGCGCCTTTCTGGAAATCGACAAACCCAAGTCCCCAGTCGGGACGAGTCGCATCACCATCGTTGATAATATCATGTGAAATTGACGTGAAATAATTTTCCTGAAGTTCTGTATTCGCGGCTTTGACTGTTATCATAACCGTGTTGACATATCGCCAGCCCTCGAAGAGAAGCAGTCCGCGTTCGAATTCGTTTGTTGGCATGAATGTAAAGCGGTCGGATTCATCTTCCCAGTGTTCAATTATTTCCGCCCTTGTGGCATCTACAAGTGGCAGGTCAAGATCCTCATCAGGTGTCGCCCAGGAAAAAATCTCATCTCCGTATTTCGTATAATAACGGTAGTATCCGTCATTAACATTATTGGGCATTGTGTTGCCTTGAGCAACGTGGTCTGTTTGAGGATCATATCGAATCTCAATCCATTCGCCGCCCCTTATATGGAAATACCTGAACCTGATATCCGCTATATGATCAGCGACTATCTGGCGAAGGTCCTCTGATGGGCGAGTCAAATCGATTCCGCTGTCGTTGCCGAGTGGGTCAACAAGATTATGGAATTTGAACGATTCATTTAATCCCCAATTGTTGGGGCCGACGCCTGTTATATTCTCAATCTCAAAACTTCTCAATAGAACGAAAGGCTTTTGGAAAATATTTACTCCGCCTCCTGAACTTCCGAGAATAGGAAGATGAAGTTGTTTCAATAATCCTTCGTCTTCAAGCAGTCCCCAGCGCGGAGGCTGTTTCTGATGCTCAAACGTTACTCTAATGTCTGCCGCCTGAGCGTTGTCAAAATTGCGCAAGGCATCCATAGATGTGCCGTCAATATCGATTATTCCACCCGGTATGGATGGATTCATGTTTGAATATCGTGTATGGGGGAAATATGATGCCTGGTTCATTTTGATATTAATCTTGTTGGGAAACAAGGGACGAATATCATATGGCATCCCGTCACTTCTGAAATCCTCGTATTCATCAAATCCAGCCGAGGCATCCCGATGGTTGAGATCAATATAACCGCGCAAACTGCCATCTGTTGACTGTCTGCGGTACGGGTAAACCTCGTTAAAGAATCCGTCTTCACATTCCCCGTTAGCTGGAAACCCGCCTGTTCTGGTATCGCGGTATTCCGAAAAGGATGGCGGTTCAAGTTCGCTCATCTGCTTGATATCATCAGCCATAAAGTTGATTGCGATACGCCCGTTTTGCTGTGCGACAGTTCGCTGGTCGCCGGTTTTCATGGTTTGAATCGTCGCGATAACTACCGCAGTGAACGATACGAAGAAAACACTTGCAATGGTCATTGCCACCATCATCTCAACCAGCGTGAAACCTGCTTCTGAGCGATATTGGGGAATTACTCTGTTATGTAAAAATTTATCCATAATTTATCCTTGCCTTGTAAGAAATTCTATTCCTCGGCAAATATCACCTGCGGAAATTATGATTGATCAGAGACGCGAATCTGATCCATATAAGCTGTACCTTTAACTAATAACGCGCCACACAATGCTCTCTGCACCATTCGTTCGTAAGCTGTAAAAGTATTGGGATTGCCGTCGCCAAGCGGCCGCGGTAAATTCGGAATGATATTCGCGTATCTGTTGGCGCGAGCTGTATCCAATGAGCCGTAGCCTACAATCCAGTAATTCTTGCAGAAGACCATGAAATCTCCCGCGGTTGGATCGGGCTGAATCGGATCAAGCGGAATGTATGCAAAATCTCCCATTGGGAAAACATACATCGTCTGCAGATCTTCGGGTGTATAACGGTTATCGCCGTTGCGATCCCACCTAAGGTTGTTGGCATCCGTTGGACGTGCCGAATCCGGGAAGAAACCAGATTCATTATAGAACTTGTCAGCAGCGCGGTGTGGGAAACTATAGTTACCACCTACATAGTCGCCATACAGATTCGTATAGCTGAGATTAAGATCCTCAGGCACCAATCCGTTGGTTCTGTCAGCTGGGTGATTTACAAATTCAAGTCCGAAAATATTCATCATCGGAATACCGGCATCTGTAACACCCCTGATATTCTGCCTGAACGGGTTTGTGGGGTACGCATCGAGCGAACCGTCAGCTATAAGCCTGTCAGGAAGCTGTGCTGGCGGCAGGCCGGGGAGTGAATCCGGCTGGAAATAAAACGCGTCCAGAAAACGCAGGGATGGATCATTTGGTTTGACTATCCCGCCGCCAATTATTCCTCTCATACCGTAATGATCGATTCCGGTGCCGGGATCGGTATGGTAGAAATATGATGTGTTTGAATTGTCCGCAATCGTTAGAGCAACGCCGGGGTAAAGGCCATCATGGTTCAACTGGTAATTCTCAAGCGCGTTCATGATGACAGAGATACCAGCTCTAACCTGAGTGTCCCGAGCTTTGTTTTTTATTTTGGTATAGTTGGGAACCGCGATTGCAATCAGAATTCCAATGATTGTGATAACAACCAGGAGTTCCACCAGTGTAAATCCGTTTTGTGACTTCTTCATTTAATCTTCACCTCAAGGTGTTCGGTATTGTTATGAATATATAAATGTAATTAATTTACTCATATTACAGGTTGTCGGGCCAGTCATCATCAAGGTACGGCAGACCGGAATTCTCCCATGAACACGGGTCTGTGCTTGCATCATCACCGGATGTTAAATGCACAAGGCGTCCTGTGTCTTCATATATGTCATCGTCATATCTCGAAACCTGCGGCAGAAGTCCTCCCGATGCTCCACCGAGCAGGTTTGAGTTATAAAAAACCCGTTCCATTCTGACATTGTTTGATGTCGCGAACGTTTCGCCATCCGGGAAACCATCACCGTTTAAATCATCCTGCTCACCTTCACCGGAGAGGAAAAACACGGTTACGATAATTCGTTTTCCATATAACGGATAGGTATAGTTGTGCGTAAACGGATTAACGACTGTTTCAGCGTAATCCTCGTTTACAAAAGGCCCATCAAATCCCTGCCTGTCGATTCCCACTGAACGGCTATCCAGGCTGTAATTTAACGGCAGGTCACGTTGTGTGCACAAAGCAAATTTCATCTGCTGCCCGATTTGCCATCCGTCGTTAAGAATTCGCCTTTGCAGATAGATGCCATCAGCATAGGCGTCAATGTGCGCGATATTAGGATCAGCAAGAGTCGGAGTGGGGTCTATTACAGTTGTCATGCGCGCAAACGTTCTGAATGTTTGTTCGCGATGCCTGTAATCAGCGCCTGCAATGGATATAAGCTGTTCCTGGTTAACCTGGAGAGAGAAATCGATGATGGGTGAAACTTCCTCAGTCAGGTCAGGATCGCCTCTTAAAACAGATCTTGTTCCAAACAGCCAAGGATCAAACGCGTTGGCGTAAATACCCTCGATTACAGTATCGTATAAACCGTCACCCGCGCGTTGAAGCCCACCGTATTGATTGTTAAAATCCTGCATGTACTGTGGAAGATCAGCAATATTAACGCCATTGTCTGTCCACATCGCACCGTTCGGATTTGCCAGCGCGATATCATCCAAGTCGCCGTCGATAACCCCGTATTCGCCATCACCGTCCAGATCATCATCGCACAAGCCGTTATAATTCGGGTCGATTAACATTCCGGTTGAGTTGTCGTAGTAATCTCGATATATCGGAATTGGGTATGATCCGGCGATTGCGGTTGGGTCATACGTCCAGACTTCCACAGTATCAGTTATGTCTGGATCACGATTTTCATTTATCTGTGCGCCTGCCACCATTTCAAAACCCGGTGTCAATGCCGGATTCCAGTACATCAGGGCGTCGTATTCAATGCCCGCGCAGAATTCCACTCTCTCACGGCAAAGTTGAAGCGCCTGAGAATAAAGCAGGCTCCTTTGAATCGTGCTCAAACTCACCGCGTAAAAACTTGCGAGAGGGATAATTACCATTATCAGAATCGTAAGGGCAACCATCACCTCGACCAGCGTAAAACCGCTGCTGTCATTTATCGGATTTCTTTTTGTTTTATCTGTCATATTCAATCCCAGTGAATTTTCTTTAGTTATAAATAGTTGTGAAAATCCCATCCAGGTTATAACCAGTGTTTACGGCCTATTTCACCAGTATCCGGGCTGAATCCCTCATCACCTTCGACAAGGGGAATATCGATGTTGTACGGCGCCCAGGTCTCAACAACGATTCGTCCGGTGGAGTTGTTGATAACAATTCGCCTTCCGTTCGAATCAGACATCGCGCCATTATTGATTTCCCACTCGTTGCCGCCCAGTTGTCTTGGCGTGCCATTTTCATAATACATAGTTGGAAGGCTCTGGTTCGGGAAAATGCCTTCAATTGGTATCCGGTCGTAATCCGATTTGTAGTTGTTTGCAAGCATCGGATTTATATCACCGCGAACCTGTAAGAAAATCTCTGTAACTCCGAGATGCCGTCCCATGGAAGGAACGATCTTTTCAGTGGCAATCGAATTACAGGGATACGCCCACGAGTTGGACACTGAACCATCTGGATGGAATGTCAGGTATAGAAGCGGTATGCGGCTTAAGTGCCTCATTCTGTCAGGAATGCCAGCACCAAATGGGCGTGCTGTCAGCGCAGACTCGTTAATGTCCTGATCCATACACGTGTTCGGATTCATCCTGATGTCAACCTCAAGCGGAATGGTTTTCTCTGAACCAATCGCTCGTTCCGAACCAAGATTACGCCAGATTGTCGGTACGCCGGCAAATATGCTGACATTCATCAACGGGCTGTATGATCTTACCGGGGAGATTGAATACGGCAGGATTGATGCCGCGGTTGAATAGTGTGACGTTGTCGCGTATACGGAATAGTAGCGCTGCCATCCGACATAATCCCATATCCTGAATGTGTCAACCTCTGGAATGAACTCCATGTAAACGTTCTGATTGTTCTGGATTGCCAGAACT
>CBDURE010000108.1:0-11923 GCA_965369605.1 uncultured bacterium | reverse complement strand
GCTCAAGAACAAGAAGGACTGAAATTATTAAAGGATACAGCCCAAAATTATGGGGACTCTTCAGAATTATCTCTTTCTTCAAAACAAATTATAACCAGTATTGAGTTTCTTGAAAGATATGGTTATTCCAATCCAGAGCGTTCATCAGAGCGATTGGATGAACTTGAGAATAAATTCCACAAGAACATGGAAGAAGCCGTAAAGGATATTGACATACCCGGCTACAGAAAAGGCAAAGCGCCGAACACCCTCGTTGAAAAACAGGTAAACAAAGACAAACTCTGGGAAATAACCCGTGAGGAAGCAATCGAGGACACTCTCACAAAAGCCGCTCAACAGGAAAAACTGAGTGTCATGGCAACAGAGGAGGTCAACCAGGACACTCACACGCCCGGCGAGGATTTCACCTATCACGCAAAACTGCGTTTAATGCCTCAGGTGCCGGATGTTGATTACAAGGAAATTCCGGTGAAAGTCCCCAGGTTGGAAGTTAGCGAGGAACAGCTCGGCTACAGCATAGAGAACTTACGAATCAGCTGGGCGGAATCAACCCCCGTAACCGACCGTCCCGTGCAGGATGGCGACTGGGTGCTGGTTCAGATTGAAGGGCATGAACTCTCTCGAATTAAAATACCGGGACAGTCGGACAAACCGAAAAACATGTTCCCCCCCTCCCAATTAACTCTCCAAATCAACGGCGAAAGAGGAATCCCCTGGCTCGACAACGAGGTCATCGGGATGAAAACCAACGAGAGCAAAACCGCACATGTCATGATGCCAAAGGACTTTATCAATCCGCCTCTTGAGAACGATACCGAGATCGAAGCGAAAATCCTGTTGCAGTGGATTGAGGAAAAAATCCTTCCTGAATTGACTGATGAATATCTGGTTGAAAAGAAAGTTGCGAAAGACATGGATGAGTTGAAAAAATATGTTACGACTTCTCTTGAACAGCAGGCGAAATCGATTGAGAACGAGGCAGCGGTGGCATGTATCCACGACTGGCTTGTTGAAAACATGGCTTTCGATTTACCGGATGATATCCTTGAGGAAAAGAAAGAGGAGATCACAGAACAGCTAAGGCAGGAATTCCATGCACGCGATGAGGACCTCGACACAATACTCAAACATGTGGATGACAGATCAAATAAAATTCGAGAGAATATCGCAAAGCAATCACGCGAACTTCTCCAGCTTGATTTCATAATTACTTTTATCGCGGAAAAAGAGGAGTTGACAGTCGAGCAAACTGAGCTGTTGAATCACATTCAGATGGTTGCCCAGCAGTCGAACCTTAACAAAGGCCAGGTAAAGAAGTTGATGGAGGACACCAATTTCCTTACTCATTCATTCAGCACACTTCTTTCGCGCAAGGTAACCAATTTCCTTTTGAATCACGCGAAACGTGAATACATCGAAAAGGATGAGTTGCTCGCTCAAGCTGAAAAACCTGATACTGATGACAGCGACGACTCCAAAGAAAGCGATTTGATTGTTACAGAGTAGTTGCCTGGTCGAATAACCCGTCAGACCGAATAACCCGTCAGACCGAATAACTCGTCAGACTGAATAACACGTCAGACCGAATAACTCGTCAAAACGAATAACACCCGTCATTCCCGCGAAAGCGGGAATCCATTTTTCCCACACCAAACATATGAACAAGATTTACGTCATTCCCGCGAAAGCGGGAATCCATTTTTCCCACACCAAACATATGAACAAGATTTACGTCATTCCCGCGAAAGCGGGAATCCATTTTTTCTTCTGATTCAAATATGAGACAATATTAACTATGAAACAATTCTATATCTATATCCTCGCCAGCAGTGAAAGAGGTACACTATACATTGGACTCATATCCGATCTGCTAAAGCGGGTGTACGAGCATAAAAATGGTTTAGCGGACGGCTTCACAAAAAAATATTCAATTAAGATGCTGGTCTATTATGAAGTACATGACAATTTTGAAAGTGCGGTTACGCGTAAAAAGCGGATGAAAAAATGGAACAGGGCGTGGAAAATTGAGTTGATTGAAAACTTTAACCAAGAATGGAAAGACCTGTACGATAGTCTGATTTGAAAAATCAAATTGGATTCCCGCTTTCGCGGGAATGACAGAATCTTATTTCGCAGGTTTTTAGTCTGTCCTCAGAAATCCATTTTTTCTTCTGATTCAAATATGAGACAATATTAACTATGAAAGAATTTCCCGGATTATCTCCTCAATCCCCCGACAAACAACGCTGTCATCCTCAGGATACTTTTCCGGTAGGAGCACCGCGCAAGCGGCGTTTTCAGCAGTGAAATACTTTTTCGCGCATTCCTGTACCATTCCAGTCGTAACTTTCTCAAGCCGCTTCATCACTACCTCAGCCTCTATCAAGTTGCCAAGATATAGTATGCCAAGCGCATTGCGAAGCATCCGGCTCGATGATGACTCCATCCCAAGATAGGTACTGCCCTCAAGATAATCCTTCACACGCTTTAATTCCGAGTTGCCAACCTTCTTATCCTTGAGTTTTTTCAGTTCAAGAAGAGTCTCCCGGATAAGTTCATTCAGTTTTTCAGGAACAGTCGCAGCGTCAATAGTCATAACACCTGTACCGCGCATGGGCGAATAGCCGGTGTCTATATCATAAACAAGCCCCAATTTTTCCCTGATAGTCTGGAACAACCGCGCTCCCATGCCGCCGCCAAGAATTGATTCCATCAAAGTGAATTGATAACGCTCATCATCCTGCACAGTCGGCGCTGGAAACGCGAAAATCATCGTTGCCTGTTCGACATCCTTGCGATAAACCCTCACACCACTGTGCCATTTAGGTTTGATAGCTTTCAATATATGCTTCTGCGGAATCTTTTTAATACATTTCGGTTCGGACTTGCTATTGGAAATATCCTGCCACCATTTCGCAACAGTCATGGCATCAACTTTACCCGCAAGTGAAATAACCAGATTTTCAGGCTTGAATCGATTTTCAAACCAATCCGACATTATCTTGCTGTCGATTTTCCCCAGCGTTTTCTCACTGCCGGCAACCGGCCTTGCCAGTGAACTATTACCCCACAATTGCTTTGAAAATCTTTCATACAGAAATAGTGACGGAATATCCTTATTCATCTTAATTTCTTCAAAAACAACCCTGCGTTCCTTTTCCAAATCAGAGGAATTGAATCTTGGGTTAAGGAACATATCCGCAATCACAGTGAATCCACGTTTGACATAGCGATCGCCAATACGGCCGAACACGTTCATGAATTCCTTGCCTGTGGATGCGTTCAACACACCACCCACGCCCTCAAAAGCAAGCACGATTTTACGCGGCGAACGCGTTTTTGTGCCCTTGAAAATCATGTGTTCGATAAAATGGGTTATGCCAGACATGTTGGACGGCTCATATCCACTGCCCTGCGCGATGAAAAATCCGATTGTCGCGCTGTGAAGCCACGGCATCTCCTCAACTACAAAGAGAGGGCCATTCGGGATTTTCATTACGACCGGACCGCCATGCACGCCTACAATTGTCCCAAGGCGATTGCGATGGATGTCCAGATCGCTTTTTTCCGTCCTATCAGGTTTGGATTCAGTCATCATTCCAAAATCAATAACAAGGAGCTTAAGCCCCTTGTTCGGTTTTATTAGAAAATACTGTAAATAAGAAGAACCTCACCCCCCTCTCTACATGGTGGCGAGGGGAGAAAGTATAACGTCTTCCTGCTCCCCCTCTCTACATGGTGGAGAGGGGCTGGGGGGTGAGGATAGATATTCTATCTGTTTCCGTCTCTTCGACCTCTATCCCTGTCGTTCCTATCGTTCCTGTCATTCTTGTCGCGTTTGGGATATCGATCAGATGACCGGCTTGAACCGCCGTATTGCGAATCACGTCTGGGCGGCCTTGAACCTGAACGGCTATCCCTGCCACCCTGATTCCTGTTGTAACCGCCACCGGAACCGCCACCGGAACCGCCGGATGATGCTCCCTCCGGTTCGGTAAGTTCAGTTCCGTCTTCCTGCTTGACATCAACAGTTGTGATATTTATTCGGCCCATTTCATCGATTTCAGTTACCTTGACATTTATTTCCTGTCCCATTTTCAGAACATTATTAATGTCATTAATCCGCGAGTGTGCAATTCTGGAAATATGCAGCAGGCCATCCTTGCCCGGAAGAATCTGCACAAAAGCGCCGTAACCCTCCAGGCGAACAATCGTTCCCTTGTAAACTTTCCCGGGTTCAACCTCTTCAACCAGTCTCTCGATAGTCTCCTTCGCAATTCTCGCGCCTTCTGGATCATTCGATGTAATGTAAACGCTGCCATCGTCCTCGATATCGATTTCAACACCGGTATCCTCAATAATCTTGCGGACTATCTTTCCGCCCGGACCAATGATATCGCCGATTTTTTCAGGATTAATCTTGAGAATGATAATGCGTGGAGCATAAGGCGACAGGTCATCGCGAGGCTCGGGGATGACGTCGAGCATTTTCTGTAGAATAAACGCCCTGCCTTCGTTAGACTGCGCAAGAATATCAACTATCATCTGACGAGTTAAACCTTCGGTTTTTGTATCCATCTGCATGGCGGTTACGCCATCCTTTGTGCCGGTAACCTTAAAATCCATATCGCCCATGAAATCCTCAGTTCCCATAAGGTCGCTCAGGATTTTGTATTCGCCATTTTCACCGGCAATCATGCCCATCGCGATTCCGCTGACAGGCTTTTTAAGTGGAACACCGGCATCCATCAACGCTAAAACACTCGCGCATGTTGAGCCCATCGATGTCGAACCGTTGGACATCATGATGTCGGAATTCACCCTGATTACATAAGGGAAAATATCCTGATCAGGTATCATCGGCAAAACCGCTCGTTCAGCGAGCGCGCCATGGCCGATTTCACGACGTCCGGGTCCCCGCAAAAATCCTGTGTCACCGAATGAGAACGGCAGTGACTGGTAGTGATGCAGATATCGTTTTTCGAGGTACGGATGAATGTCATCAATAGTCTGCGCATTGCCCGGTGCGCCAAGTGTAACCGTACCAAGCACCTGCGTTTCACCGCGAGTGAAAAGTCCGGAGCCGTGGCATCGTGGGGATAAACCAACCTCACAAGTAATTTCCCTGATATCCGTCGATTTCCGGTTATCCGGTCGACGGTCATTCTCCAGAATATTCGTGCGAATTGTGTTCTTTATGGTTTTGTATTCCCAATCATGTGCCAGTTTTGCCAGTTCTTTAGCTTCATCAGCATCGTCGATTTTGGGAAGATATTCCTTAAGATATTCATCCACCGTTTCACGAATACCGCTGAAAACCTTGTCTCTGGCTTTCTTGCCATCAGCGCTGTAGATATCCTCTGTAACTGACTCAACGATTTTTTCAATCGCTTCTTTTACATCATCAGGAACCTCAGGCGGAGATTCCATCTCTTTTTTATCCAATCCCGCGCGTGTACGGAATTCATCAAAGCAATCACAGATTTTTCCGATTACTTCATGGCCCGCATCCATCGCCTCAAGGATTTCGCTTTCCGAAACTTCCAGGCAGTTGGCTTCAACCATCACGATTTTATCGCGTGTCCCTACCAGAAGAAGGTCGATATCGGATGCGTCCTTCTGCTCATAAGTCGGGAAGAAAACGAATTCGCCATCGACTTTCGCCACTCGAACTCCCGCGACTGTATGATGAAATGGAATGTCGGATAACAGCAGCGAACATGTCGCGCCGTTAAGCCCTAACATATCGGGAATGTTCTCATTATCAGTGGAGAGAACCATCACCGTTATGTTAATATCATGTCTAATGCTGCTGTCAAACAGCGGACGGATTGGCCTGTCGATTACTCGTCCGGCGAGAATGCTCGGTTCGCTTGGACGGCCCTCCCGTTTAATAAAACCGCCGGGTATTTTACCCGCGGCGTACATTCGTTCCTCGAAGTTGACCATGAGCGGAAGGAAATCGATTCCATCTCGTTTCCTCTCGGACATTACCGATGTAACCAAACATTCGGTGTCGCCAAATCGAGCAATTACAGAACAGTTTGCCAGCCTCGCCATACGTCCTGTTTCAAAGCTTAGTTTTTTGCCGCCGATTTCTATTTCAGCGGAGTGAATTTCAGCCACCATTTATTGCTTTCTCCTTGATTATTTCCTCAGTTTGAGCTCGACCAATACTTTCCTGTATCGCTCTATGTCTTCGCGTGACAGATAGTTGAGGAGCCTTCGACGTCTTCCGACCATCTTAAAAAGTCCCTGACGGGAGTGAAAATCATGTTTGTAGATTTTCAAATGTTCGTTGAGGTTATTTATTCTTGTGGTAAGCAGGGCAATCTGGACCTCAGGGGATCCTGTGTCCTTGCCATGCTGCCTGAACTTTTCTATGAGTCCAGTCTTATCTTCTTTCGTTACAGCCAATCGCCAAACCTCCCGGTATCGTACAACCTGCCGGAAATAATAATAGTAAACAGGAAAGTATAACATTAATGTTATGGAATGCAACCACAATTTTTCAGATTTACGGCAATCACCAAAGGTCGATTATGCGAAAGCCCTGATAAGCATGACTATAATAAGCGTAACCACTAGATACATGGATTCCAGAGTTAATTAGTTCACCATCAGAATAAACTAAAAATGCACTTTCTGGTTGGGTTATGTCTATTATTTTAAGTCCTGACCAATCTGCAACATAAGCGTAACCACTGGATATATAAACTCCTATCGTTCTTCTAGTAGTATCAAATGATCGAACTATATGCGCATTTTCAGGTGGATCAATATCTATTATCAGAAACCCGGAATATCCATCCGCAACATATGCATATCCTCCCGTTCCTTGGGCATCATACGGTTGATCTGGTGTAGCAAAAATTTTAGTGAAATATGCACTTTCCGGGTCGGTTATGTCTATTATCTGAAGACCTTGCAATTGATCTGCTATGTAAGCATAGTTGCCTGATACAAAAACTTTTATCGTATTTTCAGGTCCTGGTGCGTTAAGGTAATTAGCAATATGTGCACTTTCAGGTGGGTCTACATCTATTATTTGAAGTCCGGATCCATCTGCAACATAAGCGTACCCGCGGGAAACATGTACATCATATGCTTGACCTGGAGTGTCAACCGAATTAATAATAAATGCACTTTCAGGAAACTCAATGTCAATTATCTGAAGACCTGCTGATTCATCCGCAATATAAGCATATCCATCAGCTACAAAAACCCCATATGCATTACCTGGAGTTTCAATAGAATTAACAATATACGCACTTTCTGGTGGATTAACGGCTATTATCTGTAGTCCTGAATAATCTGCTATATAAGCGTATCCGTTAGATACATACACTTCATTTACATTACCAAGAGAATCAATAGAAGCAACTATATACGCTGATTCTGGTGGGTCTATGTCTATTATCTGCAGACCGCGAAACCCATCCGCCACATACGCATAACCGCTGGAAACGTAAACATCTTTGGCATAGCCCGGTGTGTCGACTGAATTCGAGATATACGCTGATTCAGGCGGGTCTATGTCAATTATCTGTAAGCCACTTTCATAATCCGCCATATATGCGTAACCATCGGAAACATAGACATCCCAAGCTTCACCCGGGGTATCGACAGAATTCACGATATAAGCTGATTCCGGTGGGTTTATGTCGATTATCTGAAGTCCTGATGCGTCCGCGACATATGCGTAACCACTGGATACATGAACTTCTCTTGCCCAATCGGGAGTATCAACTGAATTAACTATATATGCACTTCCAGGTGTGTCTATGTCAATTATTTGAAGACCAGATTCCCAATCCGCGACATAAGCGTATCTGCTGGATACATAGATTCCTTTTGCATGACCAGGAGTATCAACTGAATTAACTATATACGCGCTTTCAGGAGGGGCTATGTCTATTATCTGAAGACCCGAATTTCCATCCGCAACATAAGCATATCCACCGGCTACATAGACCCCATACGCACTAACTGGCATTACAACGGAATTAACTATATGTGCGCTTTCAGCTGGCTCAATGTCCATTATTTGAAGTCCCGATTGATCATCCACTACATAAGCATAACCATCGGATACATAAACATCTACTGCTCTATAGGTAGTCTTAACTCGATTAATCCAAATGGGATTTACAGGATCAGAAGTGTCGAAAATATGAAGACCCGAAGGAGTATTATATGCAGTAACATAAGTATAATTTCCATCGCTGAATATATCATATGCTGAAAAATTTAGCCATGCAGGAGTAATATCATCTGGATCAAAGTGCACTCTAACATCTGCATTGCCTTCAACAAAAACATAATTTTCAGTACTCATATCCCAAGATGCAAGTAATATTCTGTAATCTCCTGGGTCAGCACCAAGACCATTTGAAATGGTTCCAGTAAATATATATTCATCAGGATTTGGACCTGGCCATGTATAGTACAACTGCACTGCGCCGTTGAACAAATCTGGCGCTTCGACTTTACACTTTATTCCTGATGCCCCCTGCCAGTCTAAAAAAGTTGCTGTTACAGTTGCGCTTCCCCCATCTTCAGTTAACCCATTTCCAATAGCAACTTCAATCTGAACAGGCTCAGAAGCGTTATCGATAACTGGTTGTGGGGGATTCGGATAGTTTGTGGAGACATCCACAACAAGTAAATAATGTAAAGGTCCACCGAAACCTGAGATGTCCATTTGCCATCGCTGTGTTTCATCGGTGAGTCCGCTCGATGACCAGACACGATTTGCTTCTTCTTTAAAATAAGCCACAAACGGATTTGCGTTACCTGTGATTGAGGGATTAATCCAATCGAACAGTTTGGTGTAGCCATCAGGCTCCATCACGACTGAGTTGTTTGCGTTGACGTTAAAAACCGGATAATTCATGCTTACACCCGGATTTGCTGGGAGAATGGCGATTACACGAGGGTCAAAGCCATCGATTCCGCTTCCGGGAAACGGATGCGCAAGCTTGATATCCGCCCAGAAATTGGGAGTCCAGCCGTAGGCGGTGATTTGCAGTACGTTGGGAAACATCTGGGTGAGTGGGAAATGATAATCCGCGCTTCGATTTGCGGGTTCAACCGTGAATGTTTTGGCGTCGGGATCAATCACCGCGTCGTAAACAGCCATCATATTACGGTTTCCGCTTTCAGTGCCGAAGGAAACAGGCACATCCTGTGAAATGTCATTTGTATCGTTAATCACCGGCTCAACAGGCGATTTCCCTTTGGAGCAAGCGCTTGAGGAAAGGGCAAATGCCATTAAAAGCAAAAAAATTGGCAGTGTTTTTGAGTGTTTCAATTTTTCATACCTCTTTCGAAATGGATTCTGAATATTGTATTCAATCACCAAAGGTCAATTATTCGCAGACCGCCATATCTATCCGCCACATATGCGTAACCATCGGAAACGTAAACACCACAGGCAGAGGAAGGCGTGTCAACTGAATTAACGATGTGCGCCGCTTCAGGAGGCTCTATGTCAACTATCTGTAAGCCAGAACCAGCATCTGCGACATACGCGTAACCGCCGGACACGTAAACATTATATGCCAATCCAGGCGTGTCAACTGAATTAGCGATGTGCGCCATTTCAGGAGGTTCTACGTCGATTATCTGAAGACCTGCTCCTAAATCCGCTACATATGCGTAACCATTGGCAGCATAAATTCCAAAGTCATAACCCGGTGTAGAAACGATCCTAATAATATGTGTTGATTCAGGTGGGTCTATATCGTATATGATAAAGCCATATTCCCTTGTCGTTATATACGCATAACCATCAGAAACGAAAATATCATAATAATCAATCCACCAGGTGAATGAAATTATGTAATGCGCCGATTCAGGAGGGTCTATATCAATTACATAAAAACCCTGATTAACCCCCGAACTAGAATTCGTCATATATGCGTAACCATTGGAAACGTAAACATCACCGGATAAAGTTGGCACGTAAAGCTGCTTCACTATATATGCCGACTCAGGAGTGGTTATATCGATTATAAGTAAGTTGTTTCCATACACAGTATAGGCGTAATCGCCTGAAACATGAATACATCCGAGAATATACGGCGTTTGGATTGTATTGATGATACACGCTGATTCAGGTGGGTTAATATCGACAATCTGTAAACCAGCATGATCCGCTATATATGCGTAATCACCTGAAACACAAATATCGTTTGCATAACCAAATGTGAAAACTGAATCTACAATGTGCACCGATTCAAGCGGGTCTATGTCGATTATCTGGAAACCGCGATTATGATCCGCCACATATGCATAACCTCCGGAAATGAAAACATCGCTGATATCAATAAATGTGTCAACTGAATCCACGATACATGCCGATTCAGGAGGATCTACATCGATTATCTGAAGACCTGCCCCCCAATCCGCTACATACGCATAACCATCGGAAACGGAAACACTTCGAGCATAGCCCGGGATATCGACAGAATTCACGATATATGCTGATTCAGGCGGGTTAATATCGATAATCTGTAAGCCATAAAAATGACCCGGCATATATGCGTAACCGTCGGAAACGTAAACATATTTAGCAATGTCTGGAATGTCTATAGAATTGACGATATACGCTGATTCAGGTGGGTCTATATCGATTATCTGCAAACCGGCTTCATAATCCGCCACATACGCATAACCGCTGGAAACGCAAAGGTGCAAGATAAAACTTGTTGTCTGAACAGCATTCACGATATACGCTGATTCCAGAGGGTCTATATCAATTATCTGCAACCCCAAATCATCATCCGCAACATACGCGTAACCGCCTGAAACGCAAACATCATAGGCATTATCTGGTGTGTCAACAGTGTTCTCTATATACGCTAATTCAGGCGGGTCTATATCTATTATCACTAAACCGGTATTACCATTCGCAACATACGCGTAACCGTTGGAAACGAAAACATTCCGGGCATAATCCGGTGTGTCGACCATGTTAATCCATGTTGTATTAACAGGATTGGAAATGTCAAAAATATGCAGTCCATTTTTAGCGCCAGCAACGTATAAATAGGCACCATCAACAAAAATGCCATCGGGTGAAAACGTAAGCCAGGGCGGGGTGACATCAATGGGATTTAGGGTTTTAACACTGGCGACAGCTTCTTTGCAAATGTGGTTTCCGGCATTAATGTCCCATGCTGCTAATAATATGTCATAATCACCACATCCTGCGCCAAGGTCATTGGATATTGTTCCCGTGAATACATATTCATGTGGGTTTGGTCCGGGTTCTGAATAGAACAATTGCACCGAATCATCAAATAAATCAGGCGCTTCAAGTTTGCATATTATTTCTGTTGGTCCCTGCCAGTCGAGGAGAGTTGCTGTTACAGTTGCGCTTCCACCATCGATAGTTAAACCATCGGAGATTTCAACCTGCATCTGGACAGGCTCAGGTGCGTTGTCGATATATGGGTATGACTGCTGGGGATAATTAGTCGAGACATCAACAACCAGATTGAATTCAAATGAACCGCCGAAGCCATCGATATTCATCTGCCATCTTTGGGTATCCTCAAGCGGTTGAATCGATGACCACTGTCGATATGGCTGGTCTTTAAAATACGCGATAAACGGATTCGCATTGCCTGTGATTGAGGGAGCAATCCAATCGAAAAGTTTTGTGTAGCCGTCAGGTTCGAGAATAACAGAATTGTTTGCCTGAACATTAAAAATCGGATAATTGAAACTAACTCCGGGATTCGCGGGTAGAATTGCGATTATGCGAGGGTCGAAGCCATCGATTCCGCTTAATGGCAACGGATGCACGAGTTTGATATCCGCCCAGAAATTGGGAGTCCAGCCGTAGCCGGTTATTTGCAATACGTTGGGATACATCTGGGTTAGAGGAAAGTGATATTCAGCGCTTCGGTTTGCG
>CBDURE010000107.1:0-12044 GCA_965369605.1 uncultured bacterium | reverse complement strand
GCCCACACATCACGTCTTTTTGTGATTTGTGGGTGAAATGCGTAACTTCGCGCAAACACCCATAAAGCCGGGACGGCTGTATGGGCGGCACCCGGATTAATGGCGTATAGCTAGCCTGAAATGTCGAAAGTCGAGGTACCATCGTCGGTATCGACCCCGTTTGATACAATTACCCAATGCATATCCATTGAGATGCACGAACACTATTCCACTTTCGCGGAATAAATGTGCTCAATATTATCGCTGTCGAGCTGTTCGGGGGTGCCGTCAAAAACCATTTCGCCCGAGCGGAATCCTAGAATCCTGTCGGCGTATTGAGTCGCGAGTTCCAGCACATGAAGATTCACAAGCACTGTTATCCCTCGCTCCTCGTTGAATTTTTTCAATAGACCTAGAATGACATGTGACAGTTTCGGGTCAAGCGACGCCATTGGCTCATCCGCCAGGATTGTTGATGGCTCCTGCGCCATCGCCCGCGCGATTGCAACTCGCTGCTGCTGCCCTCCTGACAAGTTGTCTGAGCGAGTGTAGAGTTTTTCAATAAGGCCTACCTCGCGTATAAAATGCGTTGCTATCTCGATGTCTTTTTGCGAGAACAATCCGAGCATCATCGCCGGAACGGAATTGAATCCGATTCTTCCGGTGAGAACATTCTGCAGAACTGTCAGTTTGTTAACAAGATTGAACTGCTGGAAAATAAAACCGATACGCCGCCGTATTTTGATAAGCTGATTTTTATTCAAACCGGTAATTTCGGTATCATCGATAAACACACGCGAACCGTCAGCCGGTTCAATCAGGCGATTTATCGCTCTTAGAAAAGTTGATTTGCCGGCGCCGGATGATCCGATTATAGCGACAAACTCGCCATCCCTGATGGAGACATTGATATCCTTCAGCGCCTGGACTTTCCCGTTATCGTAGTGTTTATTCAGCGTTTCAATACGAATCATGATTTACTCTTTTGTTGTTCCTTTCCTCTTTCCCTCGACATCGATTCCCAGCAGCTTTGCCGCCTCGCGGACGGGATCATAATCCGCGCTTGTCGCATCAATCATGGCATCGATGTTATAAAGTTCCTTCAACAGCAGCGCGGTTTCCTCGACTGTTGAAAGTTCTTTAACGAGTCTGGTTATTTTATCCACAATTTCAGGATGCTCTTTATGAAATCTTGTGGATGTTGACATGGTATCAGATGGAATCGGGTCAGTGAAAAAAATCGGTCGGATTTCATCTTGCTTGTCCTCATCAAGAAATTGTGTCCAGCTGCCCTTGATGCCCTTGTTATCTGGTGCGAAAGTCGCGGCGGCATCAACCTGCCCATGATAAACCGCGAGTAAAGCCGCATCGTGGCTTCCGGCAATTTTCGATTCCCCAAAAAAGGTTTCAGGATCGTAACCTGCCTGTATCATTGCCGCCATCGGGAATATGCGTCCGCTCGCTGATGTTTCCGATGCCCACGCGATTGACCTGCCTTCAAGGTCTTCAATTTTATAAAACGGGCTGTCTGAACGCACGACAATCGCGCTGAAATAATGCGGCTGCCCGTTGCGCACAGCTTTCAGCAGAACTTCCGCATCAGCGACCTTCTCCGCCTGAACAAAAGCGAACGATGGCAGCCACGCGAAATCAACATGATCGTTCTGCAGCGCTGTAACAAGCGCCGGATAACTCTGCGCGACATACGTTTTAATTTTCCATCCGGTCTGCTCCTCTAGTGCGCTGGCAAGAGCATCCGCGTTTTCAAAAACAACTTCAGCGCTCTCAGCGGGATTGAACCCCATTACAATCGGATTTTTCTCGCTGCCTTTTGGCCATTTGCTTTTGGAATCGCCTTCACTGCATCCTGCAAGCGCAATTATGAGAGTGAAGGATAATAATATACTCAGTAATTGAATTGTGTTTTTTCGCATTGTGTACCTCAATTTTCCCTCCCCCCTTAATCGCCCCGCGAGCGGGGGGAAATATTTTTGTATTTGCAAACAAAATGATCGATCCACACATTTACGAAGGGAAGAGACAGAATGCTCCCTCCCCGTTCGCGGGGAGGGCTGGGGTGGGGGCTTATCCATCAAACATTCGAGCTGATTGATTCAGCTATTCTCTTCCATTCGTCATCATCAGGGCGTTTTCGATTCGGGTCAAATTTGTAACCAGCGCCGTCACCCGGGTAACGCGCGATAATATGCAGATGAACGTGCCCTACTTCCTGCCCGGCGGCGGAACCATCAGCGAGAAGGAAATTAACGCCATCGCATTTGATATCCGCTTTTCGCAATGCAGCCGCGATTTTTCTGCCAGCTTCCCACATCGGAGCTGCATACTCAGGCTCCATGTCCGAAAGAAACTCGAAATGTTTTTTAGGTATAACAAGCGAGTGTCCGGGAGTTACCGGGTTTATGTCGAGAAAACAGTAAACATGGTTGTCCTCATATAACTTGCTGCTCGGTATCTCACCCGCGATTATTTTACAGAAAATGCAGTCTGTCATTTTACTTCTCCTATTCGGATTTAATCGCGGTTAATTATAGCGAGTCGGGCAGGTTTTACAAATGGGGAGTGGTGAAAAAGAGATATAGTCCGGTTTAGTTAGAGCCTAAATACCGTATTGTTGATTAATTAAACCTCACCCCCCAGCCCCTCTCCACTACGTAGAGAGGGGGAGTAAGAAGCAGTCATGTGTTCTCCCCTCTCCTGATGCAGGAGAGGGACCGGGGGTGAGGTCATTATTACTGCCATTACGGAGTATTCTCAGTTATTTCTGCTTTCATTCGATTTTAACCGGATACTAGTAATATCAATCGCCCAATTGAACATTCTGAACATCAAATTTGAATAGCCGGTTTTAATAGGATATACTTATATATCTGCTGTACCTGTCTTTAATAGTGAATTCAAACAACCATCAATTGGTCAGGAGGTTAGAGAAATGCGAGTTTTCACCATCTTTTTTGCAATGCTTTATGTTGCTATATTCTCAGTATCATGTTCATCCGGTGGAGGAGTTACCGCACCTGCTCCATCAGGCAGTTCAAATTTGCCGGGATACGATTCGCTGCCGGTTCTTGCCAGTGATTATGATACCGATGGCAATCCTGTCTCCGGATGGGGAGTTTTTGGCGCGTTCAATCTTTCCGGTATTCTTGAAAGCGGGGATATCGAACTCACGCCGCTTCGAAACACCTCATTTTATGACACTCTTGAGGTTGTTGATATTTCTAACTTCCTTAACCTGGCTCCCTGTACAGATTGCGCGAAGGTTGAATCTGTCGAACTGACCGGTGAAAATCAACTTCAGGTGAATATTTCAATCAGGCATCCATTCGGCGTTGGCGACCCGTTAAAACCCATCTCAGGAAAAAACCGCGCTGACCTTCATGTGTTCAACGTCGAGGGATTAATAATCGCGAACGATTCCACGGAAACGCCGGTTGTGTTTGCAGGGCTTGGACAGACAGTCGGCAACGCTCATCTTGTAAACGCTGATGGTTTCAGCCCATACCTGGATATGGTTATCGATGATATATTTCCAAACGCAGCCACAGTTCATCCGTATAAACTTCACTTCAAGGATTACACGATTGGGAATTTCGACTCCGCCAACGAAACCGGTTTTGCGGATATTCTTGCACCGGCCGGTAACCTTGTAATGGCGATGGGATGCGAGCCGGACACGCAGCCGTATGTTTTCGATTTAAGCGGAATCGACAGGCTTGATTTCACCTATGCTATCGGATGCACATACGCTGTCAGCTCTGAATTTAAATCAATGAGATTCTCTCCCGAGTATAGAATTCCGCAGCATAATAAAAAAGCAGCAAGCGAGGTTCATGTTGAGATTGCCGCAAATAATCTGATGGGCGGCGTATTATTAAGCGACTGTACGTTGAATATAAGCGTGCTTGACATGAACCACGGCGCTATTGTGGGCGAAAATCTGGATGAAATGCACGCGGCCAGCGATGTGGCATCGATTTCAGTCGATGTCGCGGGGGTAACATCATCGCCTGTTATTGAAACAAGCCCGACTCCGGTAAGCGGTTCACCCCGCGACCCTTTAGACCCGTTGCTCTATGAACTAACATTCACAAATTCGGCATCGGCAATGCAGGGAACATACTTTGGACTGATTAAGGTTCTCGATACATATCCCCCCGGAGAAAACTCCTCGCCGCTTCTAAATGGCATGGACGGAATAGCGAGAGTCGGTCCGATTGAAAATCCCCTTAATCGGGCTTTTTAACATATCTGAATTTGCAACGTATGCAGTTATCGGAATTGATGTCGCTGCGTCAACAGTTCCTCCAATCTGCGATATTCAATCCATCCCGGATGGGCCGGGTGTTTTTACCAATCAGGACATCACACTTGACGGCTCCGGTTCTTATGACACTGACGGCACAATTGAATCGTACGAATGGGATTTCGATTACGACGGAATGACATTTGATATTGATGGCACAGGCGCTGTTGTTTTAACCAACTACAGCGCTGAAGGCGATTACACTGTCGCCCTGCGTGTTACCGATGATTTGCTCGCGAGTTCGATTTGCATAAAGGATTTCAACGTGACTGAATCGCAATTGCCGAACGATTTTATCCAAATTGATAATGTGGTTCTAACCAGAAATGTTGTTATCGTGGAGGATTACAACGGTGTCCTTCACGCGTTTTACGGCAATCCCGGAGAACCGACCGCGCCGGTATCCAATATAATACATGCATACAGCACCGATATGGGCAACACATGGGAGGGTCATGTTGCTCTTTATGACACAACAGGCGACAGCTGGCATGTAACATTGGGAAGCGCCTTTGCACAGCTTGTCATGGCATATGCGACCGATGGGCCAACAATTTATATCGCATGGAGAGAAAAGAATTTCTCCACTAACTATCAACGCATGATGGCAGGTGAGGTTGATATTTCCAATTTGGGTTCACCGTCAATGACTGATATTGAGGTTCACCGTGGAGGAGCATCCAACCATTCGTTCAACGGGCCTCAGATTGTATCCACCAGTGATGGGCATATCATGATGTACTACATGCAGTATCAGGGAACCGGTTGGTTTGTTCCGAAATACAAATTCGCGCCATCTTTTTCGATGCTTGAGGACTCTGTAACGCCAACTCATGATTTCAACGACTATCTTAACGATGGTCGTCTGATATATATCTATAATTCATCATCGCCGATTCTTCTGGTTGATGATCAGGATAATATTCTATTTACGATTTCAGGACGGTTTTCTGGAATAAGCAATCTAAATCCGCCAGTGGGTGATTACAACCCAGGCTATGGTTCACTAATTGCGCAATATAACAATTCCGGTAATTACACAACCGGCGATAACTGGGATATTGTGCAGCATTTTGGCCGTGATGGCATGGTCAGCTACTGGGATAATTACACTCAGGCATTCTGTGTCGATTCAACCGGAAATGTGCACTGGGTGTTTGAGTATCAGATTAACGGCACAGGAAACTATGGAAATGACAGCGGTGATTATCAATTTGTCTATGGTACAGGACTACTCAGTGATGAATGGAGTTTCGACTATACCGACCCGATTCATCCGGATATGACTTCCAGTGGAGACAAGTATAATAATGAGTTCATTTATACTTCCATCGACACAAATTCGGAAGGTGAAATCTGGATTACATACCAGTCCGCATATTATGTGCCGGAGATTTACTACACTCACTTTAACGGCGTCACATGGCAGGATCCGGTCGAGATGACAGTTCCACCGATGGACAGCGGTTATCATCCGTACATGTTCATATCATCATGGGATGCGATGTATGTAGTGTTCACCGACGCGCAGGTTGACGGCGACCCGTGGCTGCGGGTGATAAACACACTTTAGATACGTGAGATTAGCATATGGAAAAATAGAAGAGATGTGCACATGGCAGAGGGTTTTAGAGCTTGTCGGAAAAGGCGCCAATCTGATTTAAAACGTCGGGTGCCGTCCACACATCACGTCTTTTTGTGATTTGTGGGTGAAATGCGGAACTTCGTAACATGTCACCCATAAAGCCGAGACGGCTGTATGGGCGGCACCCGAAAGTTGTCAGGAGAATGGTATGTTTATAAATCAACATGCTTTCCAAACATGTTCATAACCCTCTGCTGTTTTTATTCCAAACCAAAATCACCCAAACGTATCTTAAATAATGGTGAACGAATATCGTAAGTGGCAATCGGGCATCAAAAAGCGAAAATAAAAAATTACTAAATATTTCAAAATAACTATTGATTTTATTTGCTAAATCGTTTTTAATGTTATTAGTATTCAAGGGAAACAGTTTTTACTGTAGTTTGGGATAAGGCATAAGGCTTGAGTGATTTGCAGTATTAAGTCTGATTAAGATAGATTTAATGCGCATTACGCAAAAGCCATGTATATCTTGTAAAAACAAAGGGTATATGATATAATGCACGGGTTTAAAGAGGTTTAAAGAGGTTTGAAGAGATTTGATATAGATTTATATTTTTACATCGAAAAAGATTCACCCTAAAACCGCTGAGGTAATGGGGTTAGTTAATATAACATGTACACAGCTCCATATCAGGAGGCAGTATAAGTGAAAGGCATCGGACATAAAATTCGCTCGGCTCGATTTACACGGGGAAAGGAATGGACCCAGAAGAAGCTCGCTGACGCAGCGGGACTTTCCCAGGGTTACATCTCCGCAATCGAGCGAGGTGATGAGTTCCCGTCATTGAAAGCTCTCAAGAGAATCGGTGAGGTGCTTGATTGCTCCCTCGGTTACTTCATTGAAGAGGAAAGTGAACTGGATGCTCCAATCACCGACTCAAAGTTCGCCCGACGCTCCAACCAGGATGACACCCTTGAATCGGTGAAATCCAACATTGCCGCGATCTTCAAGGAAATGCTCCAGGATCAGCATGCGAATAACAAGAACAGCAACCTGAAACAAATGCAGGAAGACATTGTTGTTCTCAAAAAGAAAGTCGCAACCATGGAAACCAGCTTGAAGAAAAAGCGCTAGGACGCAGTCGAACGCGATAAAAGCAGTAGTCAATACCGGGGACAGTTTTCTGTCCCCGGTTTTTTTATGCCTGCATTACCCATGTTTGCTATAACTTGACCATTCTGATATTATTTTCCCATCGTTCTGAAAATTGAATTTACCAATGCACACGTGTGGAGGCTACAATGCATAACCAAATCGTAAAATTAACATTGCTTGGATTCATTCTGCTTTTCCTGATTACGGGATGCAGCAAGGGAAGCTCGAATCCGATTGCGGGAGGCACATCCTTCGAACCTGCCGGAGCGGGGAATCTCGACACTCTTCCCATCATCGCTTTCGATGGCAACACCGCGGTTGGAGTAATGGGCGGATTCAACTTGACCATATCACCCGACGGCACAAACGCCGATTTGGTTCCAATGCGAACATCCGCAATTGGTGAATCGTACATTGTTAGCGGAACAGCATTTTTCACAATGACTCCTTGTGCAAACTGCCTTAAGATTGATGGTTTAGAACTATATGGCACAAATAGCATAGCTTTGATCATGTCTGTCAAACATCCTTTCACAAGAGGTGAGGGCCCATGTGGAGCTATGAATCGTCTTGACCTTGATGTATTCGATCTGGCAGTGGTGGTGCAACCTCTGGATGCAGAGTCAAACAATTATTCACTTACTGGTATTGAGATTTATACTGGAATAGTCCCTAATGCTGATGGATATACTAAAGAACTCACAGGTGTAACATGTGAAAATTCTGCTCTTCCCTTTAAAATCTGCTACGAAAATGAAAATAATAATCGCTTTGAAACGGAAATAGATTATCAACGATTCAATATTACATTTAATCTTGATGAGGGATTAACTTTCAACCTCTATCTGACAATGGGCTACGGTGCCAGCGCCAAGAAACCGCAGCGATTAGACCCCACTTATTATGCTCCTGAGTTTAACCGTAAATCCGCATGGAAAGTCGAGGTCGATCCCGTTTCGTGGTTTTATGATAATCCATCGACTGTTACGATTGACATTTATGACTGGAATCACGGCGCGGAAATTGACGACAATTATCCCGACCCGGCTAACCTGGACAAACTTCCATCATCATCGGATGTTCAATCTGTGTTCATTGAAGTCCCGGGAATGACATCCGCACTGGTTGAAGCAACAATCGATGACACATCCACAAACGGATGGGATGACCCGCTCACCTATACAGCTACATTCACAAACGAGAACGACATTGATTCCGGTGTATTTACCGGACTTGTAAAAGTGCTCGATTCAAGAACTCCCGGTTCAGCTGGTGCAAGCGATTCACTCGCCCACAATCCTGATGGCGGTCCTGATTTGGAATGGCATGAGGTTCAGGAGTTTGCGACATATCAGGTGTTTACAGCAACTGTTGTATCTGGTGACGGCCTCATCTGGGCTAAACGTGCTGGTGGTTCAAGTTTTGATGGGGGCTTTGGAATCACAAGGCTTTCGGACAATTCGACAGTCGTTACCGGACTTTTTGATGAAACAGCCACATTCGGTCCGGGCGAGTCAGCCGAAACAATCTTTACTTCCGATGGAATTTACGATATCTTCATCGCGAAGTACAATCCCGATGGAACACTTGCATGGGCTAAACGCGCCGGAGGGTCACTTAGTGACGGAGGCTATGCAATTACAACGCTTTCGGACAATTCAACAATCGTTACCGGATATTTCCAAGGCTCAGCCACATTCGGACCGGGCGAGTCAGCCGAGACAACCCTAACTTCCGCTGGAAATAGCGATATCTTCATCGCAAAGTACAATACGGATGGAACAATCGTATGGGCTAAACGCGCCGGAGGGTCAATTAGTGACTGGAGCAATGCAATTACACCGCTTTCGGACAATTCGACAATCGTTACCGGAGTGTTTGAAGGTTCAGCCACATTCGGACCTGGCGAGTCAGCCGAGACAACCCTGACTTCCGCTGGATCCGAAGATATCTTCATCGCAAAGTACAATTGGGATGGAACAATCGCATGGGCTAAACGCGCCGGAGGATTAGATGATGATAGAAGCATTAAAATCACAATCCTTTCGGACAATTCAACAATCGTTACCGGATTTTTCCAAGGCTCAGCCACATTCGGACCGGGCGAGTCAGCAGAGACAAGCCTGACTTCCGATGGATCCGATGATATCTTCATCGCGAAGTTCAATACGGATGGAACAATCGCATGGGCTAAACGCGCCGGAGGGTCAGATGCTGATAGAGGCCATGGAATCACAACGCTTCCGAACAATTCGACAATCGTGACCGGATATTTTTCTGGCTCAGCCACATTCGGGTGGGGCGAGTCAGCCGAGACAAGCCTGACTTCCGATGGATCCGGAGATATTTTCATCGCGAAGTACAATACGGATGGAACAATCGCATGGGCTAAACGAGCCGGAGGAACAAGTAGTGATTCAGGCAATGCGATTACATCGCTTTCGGACAATTCGATATTCGTGACAGGGCAGTTTGAGGGCTCAACCACATTCGGGTGGGGCGAGTTCAATCAGACAATCCTTACTTCCGCTGGATATGCAGATTTCTTCATCGCGCGGTACAATTCGGATGGAACAATTGCATGGGCTAAACGCGCTGGAGGTTCCTTGATTGATACTGGCTTTGGAATCACAATCTTGTTGGATAACTCAATTGTCACCACTGGCTATTTTGGTGGATCAGCTACATTTGGTGACGGAGAACCCAACCAGACAGTCCTTACTTCTGCTGGGAATACGGATATCTACATCGCGCGATTCGCACCCACAGCATTTTGACGTAGCGTGTGAATTCATTTCCCCTGATATAACTCTATTCACCTGTCATTTGGTTGATATAACCTGGCCATTCTGATATTGTATTTCCAATTGTTCTGATCGTTCTGAAAATTGAATTAACCGTGCAAAAGTGTGGAGGCTGACAATGCATAATCAAATTAATCAAATTGCAAAATTAACAGTGCTTGGATTCATTCTGCTTTTCCTGATTACGGGATGCAGCAAGGGAAGTTCAAATCCGATTGATGGAAGCACATCCTTCGAACCTGCTGGAGCGGGGAATCTCGACACTCTTCCCATCATCGCATTCGATGGCAACACCGCGGTTGGAGTAATGGGCGGATTCAATCTGACAATCTCACCCGACGGCACCAACGCTGATTTAGTTCCAATGCGAACATCCGCGATTGGTGAATCGTACATTGTTAGCGGAACAGCATTTTTCACAATGACTCCTTGTACAAACTGTCTTAAGCTTGATGGTTTCGAAACATACGGTACAAATGCCATAGCTTTGGTCATGTCTGTCAAACATCCTTTCCTAAAAGGCAAACCGAGTGAAGACCCATCTGCGTCGAATCGTCTTGACCTTGATGTATTCGATCTGGCAGTGGTGGTCGAACCTCTGG
The DNA here is from genome assembly GCA_965369605.1 of uncultured bacterium. Lineage (GTDB taxonomy): Bacteria > JAJVIF01 > JAJVIF01 > JAGGVT01 > JAGGVT01 > JAGGVT01. The sequence continues at coordinate 1,591 of CBDURE010000107.1, read as the reverse complement.
ATGCAGAATCAAAAATTTATTCACTTACTGGTATTGAGATTTTTACTGGAATAGTCCTGAATGCTGATGGATATACTAAAGAACTCTCAGGTGTAGTTAATAAAAACTCGGCTCTCCCCTTTAAAATCTGCTACGAAAATGAAAATAATAATCGCTTTGAAATGGGAACGAATTATCAACAGTTCGATATTGCATTTAATCTTGATGAGCGATTGACTTTCAATCTCTATCTGACAATGGGCTACGGCGCCAGCGCGGTGAAAATTGACCGATTGACCCCGACATATTATGTTCCCGAGTTCAACCGCAAAGCCGCATGGAAAGTGGAAGTTGAACCGGTATCGTGGTTTTATGACATCCCATCGACTGTTACGATTGACATTTATGACTGGAATCACGGCGCGGAAATTGACAGCAATTATCCCGACCCGGCGAACCTGGATAAACTTCCATCATCATCGGATGTTCAATCAGTTTTCATCGAAGTGCCGGGAATGACATCCGCACTGGTTGAAGCCATAATCGATGACACATCCTCAAACGGATGGGATGACCCGCTCACCTATACTGCTACATTTTCAAATGAGAACGACATTGATTCCGGTTTATATACCGGACTTGTAAAAGTGCTTGATTCAAGAACTCCCGGCTTAGCTGGTGAAAGTAATTCACTCGTCCACTCTCCTGATGGAGGCGCTGATTTGGTGTGGCACGAGATTCCGGAATTCGCGACATATCAGGTGTTTACGGCAACTGTTGTATCCGCTGACGGTCTTATCTGGGCTAAACGCGCCGGAGGGATAGGTGTTGATAGTGGAGGTGCAATCATAACGCTTTCGGACAATTCGACAGTCGTGACCGGATATTTTTCTGGCGCAGCCACATTCGGGCCGGGCGAGTCATCCGAGACAATCCTTAATTCCGCTGGAACTTACGATATCTTCGTCGCGAAGTACAATCCGGATGGAACAATCGCTTGGGCAAAACGCGCTGGAGGTTTAGATTATGATTATGGTCGTGGAATCACAATGCTTTCGGACAATTCGACAGTCGTGACCGGAAGTTTTCAAGGCTTAGCCACATTCGGGCCGGGCGAGTCATGCGAGACAAACCTTAATTCCGCTGGACAAAATGATATTTTCATCGCTAAGTACAATTGGGATGGAACAATCGCATGGGCTAAACGCGCCGGAGGGATAAATTATGATGAGGGCTTTGGAATCACAACGCTTTCGGACAATTCGACAGTCGTTACCGGATTTTTTTCTGGCTTAGCCACATTCGGTCCAGGTGAGTCAAGCGAGACAATCCTTACTTCCGCTGGAACTTACGATATCTTCATCGCGAAGTACAATTGGGATGGAACAATCGCATGGGCTAAACGCGCCGGAGGGACAAATAATGAGGAGGGAAGGGCAATTACAACGCTTTCGGGCGATTCGACAGTCGTGACCGGATATTTTAAAGGCACAACCACATTCGGTCCGGGCGAGTCATCCGAGACAATCCTTACTGCCGCTGGGACTTACGATATCTTCATCGCGAAGTACAATACGGATGGAACAATCGAATGGGCTAAACTCGCAGGAGG
>CBDURE010000106.1:0-12280 GCA_965369605.1 uncultured bacterium | reverse complement strand
CATTCATATCATCGCTGTCTGAGTTGTCATCTGCCGTTTTCATTCCAGATCGCAGGATTGCAATTCCCACCCACAAAAGGAATATGCCTCCAGCGATACCAATGAAACGGTTAAACGTCGGGTTTTCAAAGAACCCGCCCAGCCCGTTCATTATTAGAAGTATCACGCAAATGTCAGCCAGCAGGATTCCTAATGTGTAGATAACCGCGTCCAGCGGTTTCTTAAGACGGGCGTAATGAATAATTAAAATAGTCATCGGTCCAAGTGGAATGCACGCCCCAAGAGTGATGAGTGACATCTCAATGAATATTTCCAAAAGCGGATTCATACAGGCGGATAGGATAAGTCATGCTTGAGGCATTTGCTAATCCTAAAGCGATTTGGTTATTTTCCATATATGCTTTAAACACACCTTAAGAGGATATATAATCATTTCGTCAGCAGTGCTTTGCCAATCCAAACTATAAACGGAGAAACTGAAATGAAACTTACTGATGAAAGCGGATTCACTCTCGTTGAATTCATTGTTGTATTTTGCATGATATCAATCCTGTTTCTAACTCTTGTCTCCTGCCAGTCATATGGTCGTGATAAATCGCGTGAAGGGGAAGTAAAAGCAAACATACATACAATTAGAGTTGCGCTTGAAAGATATGCTGTTGACCACTCTGGAGAGTACCCGAAAATGATCTGGGGAGGAGACAGTGAGAGCTGGAGCAGGATTGAGGGAACAGGTTGTCGAACCATGTGGCAGCATGAGGCTTTTAACGGTGAAAACGAGGATGTTGCGGCACCTCCTATCGATCCTTTGATTAAATTCGGATATATGGAATCATATCCTAGAAATCCATTTGCAAATGCAAATGATATGCCTCCTCTCGAAACAATAATCAAATGGACAGGACTGGAATCCGGAAAACTTGGTGATGGTGATCCGAGGTTTGGTTTCAAAGGAAGAGTCATGGGTAATATTCTTGAGGATCCACGATACTTGTGGAAAGCTCCAGCACTTATAACCCGCATAAAGAACTGTCTCCCAGAAGATAGTGAGACAAACCATGCCTGCATGATAAACGTGGAAGGGAAAATCAATCCGTTTTATTCAAGGGGAGGGCTTCCGGATAAATTGGAAAGTCATTGGACATCCGATGACAGCATAAAACTAAAAAGTCGGAAGTTAGATTATGCACCGAGAGGTAAAACAATCAGTGCGTACTGGCCCGGTCAGTTTTTCTACCGTTCAGCCGGATCATTTCTTTTCCCACAGAACTTCCTTGTTACATCGTTACCTGATCCTGAATTGATATCAATCTGGCAATTTCCATATACAAAAATCGACAGGTACTTTCTGGGCGGTTATGGTGCCTGGACAACAGATGGAATGGATATAATTCGCCTGACTGATATTGAGGGCAAAACTGTAAACAACTGGGGGGGATGTACTGGAGGAGGTTTTTACAACCCTCATCCAGGTTACCCCAGGACATCTACCGCACCTGTTCTTTTTTCATCCCCGGAAATTATGGGGGGCGGTAACTTCGAGACCATGCCATACTTTCCATATCTTGATCCTGAAAGCGGTGATTGGATGTATGGAGCACCTGATGGATATGCGGATGGAGTTATTATTGCACTGACATCGGGTGTCGACCGAAATTAGAAAATAGGGACAGTTACCTGTTTTATAACCCGCATGGTTAAGCCAAATTGAAGTTAGCAGTGTTTATCAGCGACATAAAACAGGTAACTGTCCCTATTTTTCTACAAAGCGGCAACGGGGATGCATTGGAATCTCTCGGTTATAGGCAGCGCTAACTCGGCGAGGCAGATAACTCCACCTTCCCCGACAGTTAGATTCAATCTTTCCAGAGTTTTGAAATGCCTTATTGAATCTTTTTTGGGAGATGTTGTTTTTTTTATTTCTACCGGATAGACAGTGTCATCTTTCAGAATAAGCAAATCAATTTCTCGTTTGTCTTTATCGCGGTAATAATGAATTGGGGCTTGAATGCCGGTATGCCAGTAGCTTTTAAGTATCTCGCTGATTACCCAGGTTTCCAGAATGGCGCCCGACATCGCACCCGCCTCAAGTGTTTCAGGGCTGGACCATTCTGTCAGGTAACTGCAAAGTCCCGTATCGATAAAATACAACTTGGGAGATTTAACCATCCGCTTGGTTAAATTATTGTAATAGGGTTCCAGCAGATAGATAATGCCGGATGTTTTCAAAATGGAAAGCCAGTTTTTTGCGGTGTTTGGCGATACATCGGCATCACGGGCAACATTTGATATATTCAGAAGTTGCCCTGTTCTAGCGGCAACCGCGCGTAGAAAACGCAGGAATGCCATTTCATCGCCAACATTCGCCAGATCGCGAATGTCACGCTGAAGATAGGTTTGGACATACGAACTATAAAACAAATCCCGGTCGATTTTATTATCCAGAGCGATTACCGGGAATGATCCGCGCCAAATCTGATGGTACAACTTTTTCAGTGCAAGAGAATGCCCATGTTTCAATCGTGATGCAACCTGCCGTTTAGTCGGAAGAAAAGGCGCTGCGGTTTTGGCTGAATCCTGCAACTCTCGCGATGATAATCCAAGCAGATTCAAAATGCATATCCGTCCCGCAAGCGATTCGGAAACGTTTTTCATAAGGTGAAAGTGCTGCGATCCGGTCAGCCAGAACATGCCGGGATCGCGCTTTTGGTCAACCTGCATTTTGATATATGGCAGGAGTTCGGGCGCGTACTGAATTTCATCGATCAGCAATGGCGGTTGGAATCGCTGGAAAAACAATCCGGGTTCTTCCCGTGCAAGGCTGCATAAAGTCGGATCGTCAAGAGTCACATACGTTCTTTTTTTGTTGCTTAGATGCCGCAGTATGGTCGTTTTGCCAACCTGTCGCGGACCGGTTACAAGCAGCGCGGGGAATTGGCGGTTCGCCCTTTTCAAGTATTTTTCCATATTTCGATATTTATACATGCCATTTCCTTTATCGGCTAATCTGCAACATCACTGCAGATTAGCCGATAAATATTATTTTGTCAAGCTGGCTGATCACTGCATAAATGTAACCCGGCGTCCCTTCGCCGGGGTAATGCGTGGCTATATTCCGAAATTTCCCGGCTAATGAGAAGTCGGGCTACATTACTACATTACTTGCCGGATTATTTTCTAATAATTAACGCCTTTCAATGCGTCCATCTTCTCTTGTAATTCGGTTGGTAATGGAATATGTATGATTGCTGTCGAAGGAGGTAGAATACCTCTGAATTCCTTTATCAGTATTTCAAGAAATTCAGGATCGGTAATTACAAGTAGTTTGTGGTCTGCTTTAACCAAAGAAAGAAAATACATTTCTTTATATGCAGTAGCGATCTTTGCAGTGGGACGTTTCCCCCCGGACGTTTTACCTGTGCTTGATTTTATACCTGCAACGATTCTGCTATCATCGGAGACGGCATCGAATTCATGCTTACGTGGTTTTCCATCAGATTCTACGCCAACAGGTAAAAACAGAGGTTTAAACTGTTGACCGTATAGCTTGACCAGCTTTTGTAAAACATAAGGCTCGATTTCTTTTTTTATGAAATTTGTATCTGCCATGATAGACTCCTTTGACTTATTATATGCTATTATCCACCGGATTTCCCGGCTAATGAGAAGCTGGGCTACAATAGCAAAATCTGAAACCATCCTACTCATTCAACAAATCATCCGCAGCCAAAACAGCGAAAATGTATTCAACAACGCCATACAACGACGCCTCTCCCTGATTCCACAAAAACGCGAACGGTTCCTTGAGCTCGGGGTAATCCGGTCTTATCAGATTGGGTCCCGACGACACCGCGCCGGGTATGTATGACCAGTCAGCTCGATTCACGTTATAGGAAACTGTCAGCGATTTCGCGCCGATGCCGTTTATCAGCGATGTATTCGAACATGGATGGCATCCGTATGCGTAGTTCAACATGTTGAATATATATTCACGGTCGAAAATGTCGGGGAATGCTCGCAGGTAGTAATAATATTTGAATGCTCGGTGCTGGACATATCGCCCCACTCCGCAAAGTCCGAGTTCCATCGGGACTCCAAACGGATTCCGGGATGTATCCTCATCGAGTTTTTTCTTGTGATCGATAAGAGCGTTTCTAATAGCGAGAGTGAAATCATCGTCATCAATAAATGGCAGCGCGCGGCATATCACCCAGCCTGTATGCTCGATTTTCTCTGTTATATACGGCACATGCTTCAGAATATTCTGCCGATAGCGATCATCTTTGGTTGCAATCAGAAGTTCAGCCGAGGCTTTGACCATCTCAGTGACAACATCAGTCGAGGCATGTTCGTTTTTGAAAACACATGGTTCATGAGTTTGTTCGTAATCCCAGATTTTAATTGCCAGTTTAAGGCACTTATCCGCCATGTCATCCTCGTAACCTTTCAGTACCCGACTTGCCAACGCCAGCGCTGCTGCCGCTCTGTATTCAGTTGGCGTGTTTTTCGTGGTGAAAGCAAGGCGGTCATCGAATTTGCCGGACCGATTCCCAACCACCTCATTTTCAGACAGGTTTGGGTCATAGATTAAACCGTCAGTCATGGATGAGCCATCGCCGAGATGAACATACTGCTCCAGGTTTCTTGCGATAGAGCCATTAAAGAGATGATCTGAAACCTCGTAGTTTCCGAGAATCCACTCGACGCCATGCACGATTTGCTGGATTATATCAGGAACGCCATCCGGTTTGTGCAGTTCGACAAGTAGAGCATCCCGATCAACAGTCGTCTCATCCGTATCAACACCGAATTCCTCACGAATTAATGCAAACACGATTACAGTATTGCACTGCGCGGGCCCGTTGACATCGTAATCGCCGGCGTCATGCCATCCGCCACGGTTGAGTCCTGGAATGTGCTCGTACGGCTCAACTCCCGGTGATGTTTCCGCTCCCTGTTTGTAATTGTCAAAATGAATTATCGATGTCGGCGCCTGAATGGAGTCATCCATGTGGCAAGGCGCGTGCCAGACTCGATACCTGTCCTGCACCTTTATATGGCACATCTGAACAGGGAAATATGTTTCCAGCGTCGGCTGCCATATTCCGTTTTGATAGATATCCCTGCTTATTTTAAAAACATTTGTGGTTTGATTATCGTAGTTAAGAACATACATTCCGGGTTTTCGAACGGATGTGAAATCGAACGAGTAATAATCATAACGCAGATACTGTCCCCACTTCTCAGGCTTTTTGGAAAGAACATCCGTTTTCGTCCCATCAGGATTGATGCGCTTCAGCGTTACTTTTCCCGATATTTCATCCAGCGGGTCAAGTTCCAAAAAGATACGTTTGTTCTGGTCGGGATGATATCCAACCTGCGAGTGGCAGATTACCGTTTCATGAAGAATTTCAGGAATCGGATTCGGTTTCACAATCCATTCCACCGCGCCTTTGGTTTTACCCGCGCGAATCATCGACCGCACAACAAACCATCCGTTATGGCATGTCGCGCGACCGTCATAAAGTGCCAACTCATCATTTAAGCTCTCGATTGTAATATGATTTTTCATATCCTCCGGCGCGATGGATAATACATTTCCGCTAGCCATCGGCAGAGGCTGAACAACGCCCCACATATCCTTCTCTTTTTCCATTGGCCCATTAGCCTGCCTGGGAAAACTGCCGAAGTTATCATCCATGAAATAACTCTTTCCGAAATAATTTGTGGGAAACAATTCCAGATTAAACCCGACTTTCCCGACCCATTCAGATGACAGAGGCTTGTCCAAATCGACAATAATGCGAAACGAGTTTCCCGCATCCGCAATAACCCGCACAGTATATTTCAAATCGATATCAGGCACGGGAACAGTCTGTCCGGGTTCCAATACCGGAAAACTGCTCGAAACGCTGATTTCGCCCTTTTTTCTGTCAACGATACGCTCCCCCTGATTTGAAACCGGCGCCCACTGTCCGGGAGTGGGTTCGAGGCGCAAATCCCCGGTAGCTGCAATGCGTTCCCCGTTCTGGATGATTGTAATCCCGCACTGTTTGCCGAAGGAGTAAATGTCATGATAGACCATGACATTAATCCCCGGCGCCTCGAAATATTCAAGTTCATTGATTTTTAAATTGGTATTATTTCCATCCGCGGAAACATTATCCACGCAGATTATCATTATCATTGCGATTGCGATAAACACAACTCCAAACATATTCGCGATTCGTGGTTTCTTGCTCATGATTAATTCTCCTTAACTGGTATCCATTAACGGAAAAATAATATCAAAGAAGTCATGCAATTTCACCTATAAAGCCGAGACGGCTGTAGGGGTAGCATCCGAAGGATCTATTTAAGGAGAATCTTGTGAACATCAAGGATGCCAACATCAAGGATGCCAACATCAAGGATGCCAACATCAAGGATGTCAACATCAAGGATGTCAACATCAAGGTGTCTGACACCGGTCTCCGCTAAATACAAAATAACAGTATAACCACATGTTGATTTCCAGATGTGGTAAAATGTATTTTGAGGGAAGTGGGAAACGACTCCTCACACATTAGGGGTATTTCAAGTTGTGGAGCGGGTTATGAAAATATCATCCGTTTTATTATTGGTATTTCTGTTTTCATCTGTGAATCTTGCCGGTTGCTCATCCAACAAGTCCAATCCTGTAATTCCAGTTAATGAGGATAAAGGCTTGGATGTACCGCTCGTGCAACCGTACGAAACACCATCTGAACATCAACTTCTTGGCGCGTTTACAACCACGTTCGATATCGAAACTCGCAAAGCATCGGTTGAACCTGACCGAACACTCAACGCCCATCACAATGTTACAGGCATGATCCCCGATCCACAGATTACAATCAACAGCTGGGACCCAATCGAAGAAATAATCGATATCGATATCCAGCTTCACAATCCAACTTGGACAACTGTTTACGATGTCCGCCTCATAATCTTCACCGACGACACCGGACACCTCCTCCTCAACGACGACAACTGGACACCGCTTTGGGATATTCCGGGGGGGCAAATCGCAAACCCGTTCAAAACGTATGCAAAACATGAATCGAATCGTGCTTTCACCGGACAATTGTGGAACCAGGAAAATTTCAAAATTAAATGCCCCGGTTCGAATTTTAGCGTTCAGTTCCTTGTTGATGCAAGTTATCCCGGCAACTGCGATGAACCATATGAGATTTCAAATTTTCACCAAACTATATTAGAACCTATTGTCGGCTCAGAAGCGACATTGCATGTTGATATCTTTGACTGGCAGGATGAAATGTCTGATGTGGTAATCGCCGCTCCGCAAATAACAGGGGATGCTTTCACCAGCTTTGAATACGATTCAGGTAATACATGGTCCGCTCAGATTGTAAATAATAATGGCGCTGGTTTAGGTTGGTACAAGTGTTTTATAAAAGCAACTTCTCTGAATTCACCCGGGATATCAATTTATGATTTGGTAACAATCCATGTTAAAGAAAAGCATGGATGGGCGGCAACCGATGGTGGCGCATTCAGGGATTCATCATGGGGATGCGCGCTGGACCAGGCTGGAAATGTCTATGTTACAGGCTGTGCAGAATGGGATCATAATTCGTCCCTAAAGGCAATTTTCCTCTACAAATATTCGAATATCGGTGCGTTTCAATGGGGGCATATCTTTTATTGTGAAGATTACGCCGTGGGCACTTCTTTAGTTTGTGACAATTCTAATAATGTCTATTTATCAGGTCTTTTCGAAGACACAATTGATTTTGATCCGGGACCAGGTTTATTGGAACTTACGCCGATTATTCGTGATGCTTTTCTATGCAAATATGACCCGGATGGAAATTTAATATGGGGAGTTAACTGGGGAGGAAATGACCGTGTATCTTCAAAAGATATTGCATTTAATGGGGAAGACGAGCTAGTTCTTGCATGCAGGAAACATTGTGATATTTCTGTGAGATACTTCAATCTGGATGGTGATACAACCGGAAGTATCCTTTTGGAGGGTGAAGAATGTAATTTCCCTTATGGTATTGCGATTGACAGTTCTGATAGTGTTTATGTAACTGGTAATTTCTCAGAAACACTGGATTTTGATGCTGGTCCAGGTGAGGACATACACGAAGGGTATTATTGTGATGATATGTTTTTGTTTAAATATGATTCATCACGCCAATTCCAATGGGCGCAAACCTGGGGATCAATTTCTTTTGATGTGGCATGCGATGTCGATGTTGACTCACAGGGAAATGCCTATGTTATCGGTGTGTTTGATAACAGATGTGATTTTGACCCGGGACCTGGGACGGATGAGAAAATTCCCGGGGGTTCAGAAGATATGTTTTTAGTTAAGTATGATTCTGATGGAACTTATAATTGGGTTCGCACATGGGGTCACACTGGTTCGGGACCTTGTGAATATGGGAACAGTGTCTGTGTTGACAACGATGACAACATCCACTCTACTGGGGCATTTACCGGCAGTAATGTTGACTTTGACCCGGGACCGGGTCAAGACCTGCATGATGCCCATGGTGGCTTGGATATCTTTTTATCAAAATTCAATACTGATGGTGACTTTATATGGGCTATAACACTTGCGGGTGCAATGTCTGACTATGGTAATGCAGTAGTTTGTGACACCGACAACAATGTTTACCTTGCAGGATCATTCGGGGGGTGCTGTGATTTTGATCCCGGCCCGAATGAGGATTTCCGTTGTGCCAGAGGTTGGCTGGATGCATTTGTCGCGAAGTATAATTCAGACGGATCATGGGATTAAACCATTTTATCAAGGAGTCGGACACCGATAAAAGTGGCAGAAGCATAGGTTTAATGCCTCAACGCAAAGCACCTTGACAATACCATTGTCAAGGAGTCTGACACCATTAACCGACATACATTACCGTCAAACCATCTATAACCCGTGATTTCTTCCGATATTTTAAAAAGTAATCAGACACAATCTTTCTTAAATTGAAGGACAGGAATTTGCATCGAGGCTTAATTAATGTATAATCTGAGTGGGGGAATGGGTAAAGTATGTCATTTATTTGATTTATCTTTCATAAATTCATTGGTGATAGGATGAAAACCTACGTATATATTGCCCGCGACCAGAACGGCAACATGGTCAAAAACACCGTTCAAGCTAATACGCAGCACTCGGTCGTACAGACACTGACCAAGGAAGGTTATTATGTAGTCAAGATATCCGAAAGACGGGCTTTCGCATGGAATCCGTGGGATATCGTTGACAAATTTACCAAGGTCGGATTGAAACTGCTGACAGTTTCATCACGCCAGATGGCGCTTCTGATTAACGCCGGCCTGACACTTGCCGAGACTCTTGATACCGTGGAGGAACAGACTCCAAACCGCAAATACCAGAAAATCCTTCACGCTGTCAGAATGGATGTCCAGTCCGGTGTTCCTCTCGCCCGCGCGATGAAAAAACACCCCAGCGCGTTTTCAAACTTCTTTATCGCCATGGTTCACGCCGGCGAGATCGGTGGTGTTCTGGATGGCATCCTCGAACGAGTCGCATCGTTCTATGAAAACGAGCTTGACCTGAGAACCAAGATTCAATCCGCGATGGTTTATCCGTCGCTGGTAATGATAATCTCAATTGCAATCATCCTGTTCATGTTCATGTACATAATTCCGCAGTTCGCTGAATTCTACAAGGACTTCTCCGGCGGTGAGGCTGAACTTCCAGAGCTAACTCAAAAGATGCTTAAAATCTCGGAGGAATTCAGATATCACTGGTATTACTACACGGTTATTCCAGCGGTTGTGTTTATCTCGTTATGGAAATTCCGCGGGACCAAATGGGGACATAAGGTTTTTGACCTTCCGATTCTATACATCCCCATCTTCGGCTCGCTTTCCAGAAAAGTTGCGATTACACGATTCTGCCGCACGCTTGGAACGCTTCAGAAATCCGGTGTACCTCTTATTGAGGCGCTTGAGGTTACCCGCGACACCGCGCATAATGTGGTTATCGCGAACGCAATCGACTACACACGTGAGAGAATTCGCGAGGGTGAAACCATTGCCGCTCCGATGAAGCGCACGAAAATGTTCCCGCCAATGGTAACCAACCTGATATCCGTCGGCGAGGAGGCGGGAAATCTCGAGGAGATGCTTGAGAAACTGTCGGACTTCTACGATGTCGAAATCGACGCTACAATCCGCGGTCTCGCAAGCCTTATCGAGCCGCTGCTGATTATCATCATCGGTGGAATCATCGGTACAATCGTAATCAGCCTCTACCTGCCTATCTTCAACCTGGTAAACATCATCAAGTAGAGGATACAGGTAACATACAGCACGAAAAAAACAACACCGACTCGCGAAGTCGGTGTTTTTATTTTGCGTTTCTACACAGCCCAAAGCCGGTATTCATGGTTAATGTAAAAGGTGTCCGTCCCTTTTAGCAGATTTGAAAATTCGGTCAAATATGATTTGGAATCATTTATATCCGATATTGGATTAACTATTGATATTCATCCCTTTGCTGATATACTTGCTGCTCCAATAGGGATTTCGATTGTTTTTATTTATTCAATAAGGCCTGTTAACTTAAAATATCGAGAGGTGAATCATGTCAAGAAATTTCCTGATCTTTCCTGTTTTTGTATTACTATTCGCAATTGGATGCTCCGGTGGCAGTAATACTCCCGTTGTCCCGACGAATCCCGGACAGGCTGCCGACCTACCTGCAGTGGAAACAGCAGGCAGTGAGGTTATCATGGCTGGTACCATGAACCTTGAGGATGGCTCTGTCGATTTCTCAAAACGTGAAGCAACAGCATACCTTGATGTTACAGGAATACTGGGTTCCAATTTCCAGTATTTCATTAATGGTGTAATTCCACCGGATATTATTGATCTCACACTCCAGATAAACAATCCCTCAACGATTATTGCATACGATGTGCTCGTCGTTTTCGAAAAGCTCTACGGCAAAGAAGTTGTCAACGCTGATGGCATGATTGATATCTTCGGACCATACGACCTTGACCCGTTCATCGCATTCCAGAAGGATGACGCAATGAGGAAATTCCCGACGGAAATAGATACTCAACCAATGCTTCTACACTATCCCGTGGGAGCATCACCATTTGTTGATTTCTTCATTATCGCACACCTTGGTGGCAGCACCGGTGGCGTATATGAGCTCAACAACTGGAATGTAACCGGCCAGCTTACACCCCTTGGCGGTCTCGCAGACCTCTCAGTCGATGTTCTTGACTGGCAGGAAGATATCGATACTGTCGTAGCAGATACGACACCTTTAACCGGAGGACACACACCATTCGCAAAAGGTTCCGGTTTGAGCTATATTGCCCAGATCACAAACTCCATGGGCGCGCCAGAAGGTGAATATCCAACTATCGTTTTGGCACATTCACCAGCAGCACCTGATTACAATACATACAATATTTTCCCGATCATGGTAACAACTGGCGGTAGCGACCTTGAGGCAATCATCACCACGGTACCTGATCCTGCGGTAATCACACAGGGTGACCTGATCACATTCGACGCTGCAGAATCCAATGGTCCTAACCCGATTGTTGAATACAACTGGGATATGGATGGCGACGGGTTATACGATGACTCCACAGGTGTTATTACAACCTACTACATTTGCGAACCAGGTGACACACTGGTCGGTCTACAGGTAATTGATGATACACTTGATGAAGCATATTCAGATGTTCTTATACAGGTATCACCGGATATGAGTCCAATCACAGGATGGGGTACTGACATAAAAGTTGCTGACTCATCTCACGAACCATTTGTTTGTAATGTTACCCAAAGGGCAATTGTTGGCTATGAAAATCACCTCTATGCGATTTTCAACGATAGTAACTTAACGTCCTTCAATATTTTCTTTGTTGAGTCTCCTGACCTTGGCGTTAACTGGTCAACACCACTTCAAATTACCAATTACGATCCGGTGGATAATGTCCGCGCAGAATATGCTAATCTCTGGGTTGATGGTAATACCGGTGACATTTACGTTCGCTACGACTGCAACAATGGAACTGCATTTTACGAGGTTTATATCATCCGGAGCCAGGATGGTGGACAAACATGGGATAATCCGACCCAGGTCAATCCTGACACCCCTGGAATATCCAACCAGCATAATGGCTGTATTGTTATCGACGACAATGTTGATCCGGCAAGAATCTACATAAAAGGGGTCAGTCCCCAATGGCACTAACTTAAGCAGTATAGCCCATTTTTATTA